>JAZUHR010000063.1:0-5736 GCA_045641825.1 Lachnospiraceae bacterium | reverse complement strand
TTGAGGACTACAGCCATAATGTAGGTACCTGCTACAGATGCCATAATACAGTAGAGCCTCTTATCAAAAAGCAGTGGTTCGTCAAGATGGAAGAGCTGACCAAGCCTGCGGCAGAGGCAGTTCGTTCCGGCGAAATCAAGCTGATTCCGGAAAGACTTGAAAAGTCCTATTACAACTGGACAGACAATATGCGCGACTGGTGTATCTCACGTCAGCTCTGGTGGGGCCACAGAATTCCTGCCTGGTACTGCGATGACTGCGGCGAGATTATGGTAGCCAAGACCAAGAATGCTCCTTGTAAGTGTTCAAAGTGCGGCAGCAGCAAGCTTACTCAGGACCCTGATACACTTGATACATGGTTCTCATCTGCCCTTTGGCCGTTCTCCACACTGGGCTGGCCGGATCAGACAGAGGATCTCAAGTACTTCTATCCTACAGACGTACTTGTTACAGGCTATGATATCCTTTTCTTCTGGGTATTCAGAATGATTTTCTCAGGCTATGCCCATACAGGCATGCGTCCTTTCCATACAGTACTTTTCCACGGTCTGGTACGTGACTCACAGGGTAGAAAAATGAGTAAGTCCCTGGGCAACGGTATCGATCCACTGGAGGTTATCGATAAGTACGGCGCAGACGCTCTGAGATTTACACTTATTACAGGTAATGCTCCCGGTAATGATATGCGTTTCTACTGGGAGAGAATTGAAGCCAGCCGTAACTTTGCCAATAAAGTTTGGAATGCTTCACGTTTCATCATGATGAATATGGACAAGCTCGAGGAGGAGGGCATCGCTGCAAACGATAAGTGTGTAGATAAGAGTCTGCTTGAGGATGCAGATATGTGGATTCTCACCAAGCTCAACACCTGCATCAAGGAGGTTACAGCCAACCTCGATCAGTTCGAGCTGGGCGTAGCAGCACAGAAGATAAATGATTTCATCTGGGATGATTTATGCGATTGGTATATCGAGATGGTTAAGCCTCGTCTCTATGGCGACAATTGCGGCTCCAAGAAGGCAGCTATCTGGACACTCAGATATACACTTACCAATGCACTTAAGCTCCTTCACCCATATATGCCTTTCGTTACAGAGGAAATTTTCTGCACACTTAAGGAGTACGAGGGTGACCTTGCAAATGATCCTTCCATCATGATTTCCTCATGGCCGGAATTCAATGCCGAGCTTAATGACGAAGCCAAGGAAAAGGCTGTGGAGATGATCAAGGAGGCCGTAAAGGGCATCAGAGATCTTCGTACAGGTATGAATGTTCCACCTTCAAGAAAGGCTGAAGTATTCGTAGTATCCGCAGACAGCGAGATTCGCGATATCTTTGCCGGCAGCCGTGTATTCTTTGCTACTCTGGGCTATGCATCTCAGGTAGAAATTCAGGCTGATAAGGCAGGAATTGCGGATGATGCTGTATCTGTATCCCTTCCGGGGGCTACACTTTTCATTCCTTTTGCAGACCTGGTAGATATCGATAAGGAAATCGAGCGTCTTACAAAGGAGCAGGGCAGACTTCAGGGCGAAATCAAGAGATGTGAGGGTATGCTTTCCAATCCTAATTTCGTATCCAAGGCACCTGAGAAGAAGATTGCTGAGGAAAAGGAAAAACTTAACAACTACCGCGATATGTTACAGCAGGTTACAGAGAGACTTGCTGCTCTGTCAAAGTAAAAATAATTTATGCCCCCGGGGTGACTCGGGGGCTAAACGGGTTTAAATATATGCTTAATTACGAAGAAGAACTTAAAAAATTCCAGAAAAGTATTGAGATTGAAGAGGCTGAAGAGGCTATTTTCAAAACCGATATGACAGATATGGCTGATATTATCGAGAAACTCAACAATTCCAAGGGGGCTCCAAAGCAATGATTTGTCCTAAGTGTGGGACGAAGCTTTATGATAATCGCAGAAGATGCCCGGGCTGTGGAGCGGATGTCAGCGCTTTGGCAGGTCTTAAAAGGCTTTCCAACAGGTACTACAATGAAGGACTGGAGTGCGCAGAAGCCAGAAATCTTACAGGGGCCATTACTGCACTTAGGCAGAGTCTCGAATACAATAAAGAGAATATTGATGCCAGAAATCTCCTGGGGCTCATTTATTATGAAATGGGAGAGACTGTACAGGCCATCGTGGAATGGGTAATCAGTTCAAACATAGTAAAAGAAAATAACTATGCTTCGGAACTTTTGGAAAAGCTTCAGGCTGATGGCGAAGCCTTCAGAATGGAAACTTCGGCCATAAGAAAGTTCAACCAGGCTCTGGAAATGCTGAAAAACGGCAATCAGGACCTGGCCCTTATCCAGCTTAAAAAGGTGGTAAAGGATAATGAACGTTTTCAGAAGGCCTATCTTCTGATGGCACTCATTTACATCCAAAACTGTGAGTATGAGAAGGCCAGAAAGATAGTAAAGGCCGTTCTTAAAAAGGATGTGGGTTGTACCACTGCCAGAAGATACATGACGGAAATCAAGCGTATTCTGGCTCTGGATAATCCTAAGGGTAAAAACGAATTCACCCTGGATGATGATATAGAAAGTTCCTTTACCCCGGAAAAAAATGCCAGAATTTATACAGACGACAACAGGCCGAATTTCGTGGCCTTTGCCCTCTTTTTCGTAGGTGTTCTGGTAGGAGTACTGGTAATCTATTTCCTGGCTGTGCCTCAGATAGAAGCTGAAATTATGCAGAAATATAATGACAAGGCTATTGAAATAGGAAATCAGGTCACCAATGACAACGAAGTGGTAAATGAGCTTAGAAATGAAAGGGAAGCCCTTTTAAATACTATAAAGGATCTGGAAAGCCAGCTTCTGGTAGCAGATTCCAAGAGTACCAAGGCTTTTATGGATTTCCTGGCCCTGTGCGTGGAATTTAACGATATTTACAGAGATGTTATAAGTCCTGCGGAGGAGGCTGTGGCAGCTGCCAATGCGGTGGCTGAAAGTAACGGCAGCACCAACAGATACATGGTGCAGTTTAATGAGGCGCACAAATTAAGACTGGACAATGCCTATACGCACCTTAAAGAGCTGGATATGTCTGTCATTGATAATGAAGATGCAGTCAAAACATATGAATTTATGAGGGAAATTCTCTTAAAGTATGAGAATGCAAAATAAGGGGACAAATGAGTTATTCAAGCAGAAACAGTTATAGTCGATATAACAGATATTCCGGAAGAAACGGTCAGATGTCAAACTTCGAGAGAACTCTTCGCAGAAGAAGAAAAATAGCTGCGGGAGTCGTGACTATAGTCGGTCTGGCGGCAATAATATCCATAGTTTGGTTTATTGCTACTTTAGTGAATGTAAAAAATCAGGTGGGCACTCCGGGACAGAACGGAGGGTCGGGGACACCTATTCCTTCCCAGTCGGCGACTAATAATACTCCGATACCCGAAGGACCTACCAATACACCGTCACCTGTACCAACACTCACCTTTGCCCAGCAACTGGCAGAGGAAGTAAAGAGCCATGACAAAAAGCCGATAATTTTAATAGATCCGGGCCATGGCTTCAACAGTGAAGGCGTTATGAAGGACGGTACAAAGGGTATTCATACCGGTGCGTATGTAAATAATACCTGGGAAGATAATATTAACCTGGATATTGCACTGAAATTGCGTGATCTTCTGCTGGCCACAGGCTGCGAGGTAATGATGACCAGAGAGGGAGATGACTGTACACAGGCAGGCCCGGGCAACAGTGCGGACCTTATAGCCCGCCGTGACATGGCCAATAATTCCAACGCGGATGCATTTATCAGTATTCATCAGAATACTGCCGGAGATACATCCATAAACGGTACCCAGGTATGGTGCAACAGCAGATGGAATGAATTCTCGGATGAGCTGGGAAATATAATGCTTCAATATGTGACCGAGGCTACAGGGGCAAAGGCCATTAAGGTTTATGACGAGTCCTACAAGCCTGCAAATGATGGTCTGGCCATTCCTAAAGCCAATAAGCCCACAGCGCTTATTGAATGCGGTTATATGACCAATCCGGATGAGTTTCAAAAGCTTATTTCTCCTGATTATCAGCAGAAAATTGCAGAGGGAATTGTAGCGGGACTGTTCGAATTTTTCAGAACAGTTACCATTTGGAAATAGTAGTTTTTGACAGGGATTAAGGGGAATCGAATAAATGGGGAAATTTGGATTCTGTAAAAAATATCTGACAGTTCTTTTTGTCGCTATATTTCTTTTCATAATGGCTTCGTGCAGCGGGGAGACGGTCTATGTGCCGACTCCTACGCCGACACTTACGCCCACCTTGACTCCGAGTCCGACCTCGAGCCCGACTCCCACCAATACACCGACACCGACCAATACGCCGACACCTACCAATACCAATACGCCTACTCCAACACCGGAATATACGGTTAAGGATATGGAAAAGACCGTATATGTTTCACTGGATTCCTTGAACGTGAGACAGGGACCGGCCACGAAATATGGCATAATAGGAAAACTGCAGAAGGGCGACAGGGTAACAGTCACAGGAGAGACGAATAACGGCTGGCTCAGGGTGGAAATTGAAGGAAAAGAGGCCTTTGTTTCTTCCGAGTATGTAATGACTGAAAAGCAGTACATACAGAAGTATCCGACACCTACACCTGACCCCAGAGACAGTCTGGACCAGACAATTACAAAATATGCCGGTTTTACAGGCGGAGCATTTGCCATTATTAATGTGCAGACAGGAGAGATTCTCTACTCTGAAAATGCGGATGCCCAGCTATACCCGGCTTCTCTGACCAAAATGATGACAGGCTTACTTGCCTGCGAGAATCTTCCTTTTTCACAGGTAATTCCACTGCCGGAAGCCTCCGGCAGATGGCAGTATGAGACCAGCTTTATTGAGGCGGGAAGAGTTACGGAAGTTATTACCGGAGATACGCCTGAGGCGGCCATAGCGGCCCAGAAGGTATATGGACTGGACAATGATATGACCACTCTGTCGGATGCACACAGCAAACCGGCAGGCGGAAGTTACATAGTGCCTTTTGGCACGGAATTCACCGTAGATGAGATGGTGCATCTTCTCCTTCTTATGAGTGCAGCGGATATGGCGGATGCCTTAGCCTGGACCATGGGAGAAGGCTCGTTACAGAATTTCAATGATATGATGAATGCCAAGGCCAAGGAGCTGGGCATGGAGCATACCTATTTCGATAATGCGGTAGGTGCTGACGATCTTGGTAAAAATCAGGATTTCAAAAAGCAGAATCTCTACTACATGGAGCAGGGAAATATTACCACTACGGCCAACGACCTGGCACTTCTAGCCAGAGCAGTTATGAAAAATTCCCTGATGCGGGAGATTATCAGTACGCCTGAATATGTATTAAAGGGAAGAGCGGGGCTTAAGGACCTTACTATCAGGAGCAGTGTTTTACCGGTGTCTCAGCCGGATACCTACAACAGCAAGTACTTTACGGCTATAGGTATCAAGACGGGTTTCACAGACTGGGCAGGTAACTGTCTGGCGCTGGCAGGAAGAGATTCCAAGGGAAGAGAACTGGCGGTTATTTATCTGAAGAATACCGATAATAAGAATTCACGTATAAACACAGCCAAGCAGTCCATGAGACTTTTGGAGTACGCATTCAGAAAGATGGAGCAGTAAACAGTTTTAAAGGAGAGGAAATGGCAGGAAAAACAGCTAATTACGACGGAAGCCAGATTGTAGTACTGGAGGGACTGGAGGCAGTCAGAAAACGTC
>JAZUHR010000062.1:0-7816 GCA_045641825.1 Lachnospiraceae bacterium | reverse complement strand
CAAACATCATTGCACTAACAAGTGCTGTTGCTATTAATACTAAAGTTTTTCTTTTCATAAATTTTTACCTTCTTATTATTTATTTTCAAGCCTCAAATGAGACTTTAGTATCATTTAAAACAAGAATAAGCATTATCCTTTAACCAAGACTTTCCCAAAAATGGAATCTTCGTTCAAGAATAATGCTCCATATAAGAATCAACATTATTATCTACTTCAAGGCAAACTCCCCCGTAGACAAGACAAGGCATTTTCTCATGTCCATATTTTTTTGTCAAGCAAGAAGGCTGCATCATTAATATACCATTTCTCGATAAATTTACTATTCTTAGATACATTTTATAACCGGCCCCAACGATAGACGATATTATATCAGCTATCCCCTCATACGCAAATTAATTTAGACTAAATATTTTTATAACTTATAATGAAATAATTTTCTCCTTTTATGAAACGAAGTGAAAAAATTACGAACTCCGATAGGAGTTTGAAAAGCTGAGCCTTCATGCTGAGGCATGAACTATCATGGCTCAGCGTCCTATCATCTCCTCAAGTGTTTTAGCGGTATAGAATTAAGAAAAGAAAAAGACACCTATAGAGGTCTTGTGACCAATATAAGTGTCTAAATCCGTTATTTTATTTACTTATTGTAGCAAACAATCTTGCCGAAATCAGCCTTAAGGGAAGCGCCGCCTACAAGACCGCCGTCGATATCAGCCTGTGCGAAAAGCTCTGCTGCATTGCCTGCGTTTACAGAACCGCCGTACTGGATGCGGATAGCATTAGCTGTCTTCTTGTCGTAGATCTCCTGAATGCACTTACGGATACCTGCGCAAACTTCTTCAGCCTGCTCGGTAGTAGCTGTCTTACCTGTACCGATAGCCCAGATAGGCTCGTATGCGATAACAGCCTTCTTTGCCTGATCAGCTGTAACATTTAAGAAAGCAATCTTAATCTGCATTCTGATCCAGTCCATGGTAATGCCCTGTTCTCTCTGCTTCAGGGATTCACCACAGCAGATGATAGGTGTAATACCATGCTCGAAAGCCTTGAGGACCTTCTTGTTTACCGTCTCGTCTGTCTCTGCGAAGTACTCTCTTCTCTCAGAGTGACCGATAATAACGTACTTGATACCAAGGTCGTTAAGCATTGCAGGAGAAACCTCGCCTGTATATGCGCCGGACTCTTCGAAGTACATGTTCTCAGCACCAATCTTAATCTTGGAACCTCTGACAGCGGAAATTGCTGCAGGGATATCAATTGCAGGAACGCAGAATACTACGTCTACTTCAGGATTAACGCACAGAGGCTTTAACTCCTCGATGAGTTTCTTAGCTTCTGAAGGAGTCTTATTCATCTTCCAGTTGCCTGCGATAATTTTCTTTCTCATTATCTAAATCCTCCAAATAGGCTATATCTTATTTGTCGTCAGCTGCAACAACGCCAGGAAGCTCCTTGCCTTCAAGGAACTCAAGGGAAGCACCGCCGCCTGTAGAGATATGGCTCATCTTGTCGCCAAGGCCCATCTGGTTAACAGCTGCTGCGGAGTCACCACCACCGATAATTGTAGTAGCATCTGCTGCTGCAAGAGCCTTTGCTACAGCAAGTGTGCCGGCTGCAAGTGTAGGATTCTCGAATACGCCCATAGGTCCGTTCCAAACAACTGTCTTTGCAGAAGCAACAGCATCAGCAAAAAGTTTCTGAGACTTAGGACCGATATCGCAGCCCTCTCTGTCTGCAGGCATCTTGTCGGAATCAACAACTACTGTATCAACAGGAGCATCGATAGGGTTAGGGAACTCAGCAATTGTAACTGCATCAACAGGAAGAAGAATGGTCTTGCCCATATCCTGAGCCTTCTTAAGCATATCCTTGCAGTAATCAATCTTCTCGTTATCTACGAGAGACTTACCGATTTCCATGCCCTGAGCCTTAAGGAATGTGTAAGCCATACCACCACCGATGATGAGGGTATCGCACTTATTAAGAAGATTGTCGATAACAGCGAGCTTATCAGCAACCTTAGCACCACCAAGGATAGCTACGAAAGGACGAACAGGGTTCTCAACAGCATTGCCGAGGAACTCGATTTCCTTCTGCATAAGGTAACCAACACAGTTGTTGCCGCCCTTAGCCTTGATGCACTCTGTAACGCCTGCAACGCTGGCATGTGCTCTGTGAGCAGAACCGAAAGCGTCACATACGTAATCGTCAGCGAGATCAGCAAGCTCCTTAGAGAACTCCTCGCCGTTCTTTGTCTCTTCCTTGCCACGGAAACGTGTGTTCTGAAGAAGAACAACATCGCCTTCCTGCATAGCAGCAACAGCTGCTGTAGCAGCCTCGCCTGTTACGTTGTAATCAGATACGAATACAACTTCCTTGCCCAGCTTCTCAGAAAGCTTCTTAGCTACAGGTGCAAGGGATTCCTTCTCATTAGGACCTTCCTTAACTTTACCCAGGTGGGAGCAAAGGATAACCTTGCCGCCATCAGCGATAAGCTTGTTGATTGTAGGAAGTGCTGCATTTATTCTTGTCTCGTCTGTGATAACGCCATCCTTAAGCGGTACATTGAAATCACAACGAACGAGTACTCTTCTGCCCTTAACGTTGATATCATCAACTGACTTTTTATTTAAACCCATTGTTTTTCTCCTTTTATGTCATTTTTTTGACAATTTTTAGTAAAAAAACGGGGCCCCGGTCCAAAGACCGGACCCCGTGAACTGTGTCCTACTTAAATAAGCAAGTCGTAAGATTAGATCTCAGCGAAGTACTTAATTGTACGAACCATCTGGCTTGTGTAGCTGTTCTCGTTATCATACCAAGAAACAACCTGTACCTGGTAAAGGTCATCACCAATCTTGGAAACCATTGTCTGTGTAGCATCGAAAAGGGAACCGAACTTCATGCCGATAACGTCGGAAGAAACGATCTGATCCTCATTGTAGCCGAAGGAAGCAGAAGAAGCTGCCTTCATAGCTGCATTGATGCCGTCCTTTGTAACGTCTGCGCCCTTAACAACTGCTGTAAGGATTGTTGTAGAACCTGTAGGAACAGGAACTCTCTGTGCAGAGCCGATAAGCTTGCCGTTAAGCTCAGGGATAACAAGGCCGATAGCCTTAGCTGCGCCTGTTGAGTTAGGAACGATGTTTGCAGCGCCTGCACGTGCACGACGAAGGTCACCCTTTCTGTGAGGACCGTCAAGGATCATCTGGTCGCCTGTGTAAGCGTGGATTGTGCTCATGATACCGGACTGGATAGGAGCATAATCGTTAAGAGCCTTTGCCATAGGTGCAAGGCAGTTTGTTGTACAAGAAGCTGCGGAGATAACCTGATCGTCAGCTGTAAGTGTCTTCTCGTTTACAGAGAAAACGATTGTCTTGAGGTCATTGCCTGCAGGTGCGGAAATAACAACCTTCTTAGCACCGGCATTGATATGAGCCATGGACTTATCCTTAGAGCAGTAGAAGCCTGTGCACTCAAGAACTACGTCAACGCCAAGCTCGCCCCAAGGGCAATTTGCAGCGTCCTTCTCAGCATAAATCTTAAGGGTCTTACCATCAACTGTGATTGTGTTAGCCTCATCATCAGCTGTAACTGTGTGAAGGTTCTCACCCATTCTGCCACAGTAGCTACCCTGTGCTGTATCATACTTAAGAAGATGAGCAAGCATGGAAGCGGATGTAAGATCATTGATAGCTACTACTTCGTAGCCCTCTGCGCCGAACATCTGTCTGAAAGCAAGACGTCCGATACGGCCGAAACCGTTAATTGCAACTTTAACTGCCATTTTAAATTCCTCCTGTTTTGCGATTAGTATCGCTGTAAATGAATTGTCTGCCGAAACCGGCAGTGTATAAGTACGGGATTTCCCCCGTCCTATTCCATGGAAGATTAAAACACATTGTTATGATTTTGTCAATCAAAAATTAATCATTTTTTAACAAAAAACAAGGCGTTTTTTTCAAAAATTACTGTTCTACGGTGTCATCAGGGAGAATATTTACCTTTCCCTCATAGATTTCCTGAACTGCAATTGAAAGGGGTTTGCTGCACTTAGGTGTAACCATAGGCTCTGCGCCGTCGATAATCTGTCTGGCGCGCTTTGCTGTAGCTATGCAGATAGAGTAACGGCTGTTAACAACCTTCTGCTCGCCCTCTGCATTGGCATTAATCTTCTGACTGAGTTCTACATAAGATGGATGAATCATCATTGCCTCCTAAAAATAAACGCATAAATTTTCTACATAATATTATATCACAAATTGTCAAGACTTTTTATAAAAAATATGAAAAAACGGAAAAACTATTCAATATTTTGGATTTGCTCTCTTATTTTCTCAATTTCAGTCTTTAAATCTATGGCAATATTGGATACTGTAAGGTCATTTGCCTTGGACAAGGTGGTATTGGCTTCCCTGTTCATTTCCTGAGCTATGAAGTCCAGCTTTCTTCCTACGTCCTTGCCGGCATTAAGCGTATCCTTCATACCGCTTACATGAGCGCGAAGGCGAACCATTTCCTCGTCCACGCAGATTTTATCGGCAAACATAATGATTTCTGTAGCCAGTACCTGCTCTGATACATTGGAATCTCCCAGGAGTTCCTGTACCTTTGCTGTTATTTTTTCTCTGTATTCTTTAATGATATCAGGGGAACGGAGAACGATTTTCTCTACCATCTCCTCGATACCCTCAAGCTTCTGCATGAGATCAGCCTTAAGCTTCTCTCCTTCTGCGATTCTGGTATCCACAAACTGAGTAGCTGCCCCTCTTACGGCCTTTTCCAGATCCTTCCAGATATCGTCCTCGTCTACAGCCTGCTCCTCCAGAGTCAGTACCTCAGGCATTCTGGCGATAGTGGAAGCCTTGGCATCATTTTCCAGACCAAAACGGCTTGATATTTCTCTGATATAGCCCACATATTCTTCAGCAATGTCTGCATTGTATCTTACGCACTCTCTGCCTTCGGATGCATCCTCGTAGCTGATAAACATATCCACCTTGCCACGGCTTATGTACTCCTTAAGAATACCTCTTATGGAAGCCTCGAAAAAATTAAGCTTCTTAGGCATTTTGATGGTTATTTCACTGTATCTGTGATTTACTGCCTTCATTTCAACAGTAATTTTTCTTTCTCCGTTTACGACTTCGCATCTGCCGAAGCCGGTCATACTCTTTATCATTCCTACTCCTTTTACGCTTGTAAAGCGCCACCATTTTCGTAGTTTAAGCCCTATGGAAAGTCACATTTTTCGTAGTTTAAGCCTTATAAAAAGTCATCCTGATTCCCTGGGCAAAATCTCCGAAGCCGTCTCCGAATAGATTTAAGCCACCCACGTGCTTTGCATCAGGGTCAACACTGATTCTCACCGAGATATAGTCCCGCCCTTCAATATCAAAGTCCTTCAGTGAAAAAGTGCTGCTTTTCTTATCATCCACAAAGCAACCCTCCGGACGGAGTGACCAGGTCACCAGCTTTCCGTACTGGGTGTTCTTATCCGGCCACCAGGAAGGATTCCACATCCCCCTTCTTCCACCGAAATCTGACGGGCACTCGTAAGCCCCCACTTTTTTTTCATTCACGTACAAAGAAATATCCGAAGGAAAATCCAGATTGTACTCATGATCCTCTGAACAAACCTCCGCTGATACCTCCAGACGCTTAAGGCTATACTCACCTATCATATAGGTGGGGAAACGGTATTCCACATATCCCGCTCCTCCGAACCAAAGAAGCCCTGCGTTTCCTCTGTCCTGATGGTAAAAAGAACCTGCCTTATCCTCCTGGCCGATATGCCCCTTTTCACCGGCGATGCCGCAGGTCGGATTGACACTGTCCACTTTGTAATCCACGTAGGCGCCTATAGGCATATTGATGACTTCCGCCTTATCTGCGCCGATAGCGGTCTCAGTCACGATTTCCACTCCCGACACCGTCATCTTACAAAGCTTCATGGAGCCGCGGCTGGCAGGCATCAGATCGCTCTTAATAAGTCCTGCATCCTCCAGCACCTTTACATGCATAGCCGCGGAGCTGGCAGGGATGTCAAGTCTTTCGGAAATCTCATTGACATTCAGGCTTTCATTGCAAAGCAGCTTCATAAGTTCAATTCTTACGTCGCTCGAGAAGGCTTTTCCGATATTCTTTAATTTTTCAGTATCATCAAGATTAATTTGAAGTACCATGCTATCTCCTTTTATGAACGAAGTGAATAAATGGAGAACGCTGTAGGCGTTTGATAAGCCATGCCTTCATGCGAAGCATGAAATATCATGGCATGGCGTCCTATTATCTCCTTTTATGGAACGAAGTGAAATAAGAGGAGAACTCCGTAGGAGTTTGAAACATTAAGCCTTCACGCGTAAGCGTGAATTATCTTGGCTTAATGACGTCTTTTATCTTAGTTCATCATTACCACGTGATCTTCAGGTCTCTTCGCCGGCTCAATTTTTTTCAGGTACAGAACAGGGCCCTCGCCCTCGTACTCCTTCTGGTATTCAGCCTTCACCTCACAGGTAACTGTCACCCAATCCTTGGTCTTATATACATAAGCCTGATCTCCGTGGCAAAGGAAGCCGATGAAGGCCATATCCTCCACGCAACAAGTCATGGCAAATCGTCCCGGAACGAAGGTCCCCTTCGGAGTTTCCTTTCCTCTGTAGACCATAGCCAGGAATTTCACCGTCTTGCCCACATAATTCTTGAGATTATCCAAGCAATCCAGGTAAAAAATACCATAGTCGTCATCCGCAATCTCAATAACACTTGCGTTCATATCGTAAGGCAAGTCAATTGCATCCTCAAAGCCCGCTTCTTCGCCCGGCAGTGGCTCAAACACGCACTGTGCCTGTCGATTCAGAGTACGAACCAGCTTTTTAAAAGCATTGCGCTTGGTAGCACCTGTACACTTATTGAAAATAACCAGCTCGGTGTAAGCAATCACTTCATTCATCATCTGGCGCATATTTGCCATGTATGTCTCAAAAGTGCCCGCGTCTGCCAAGGTAATGGTCTGTGCCAGCTCCCATCTGCGCGGGAAACCCTGCTCCAGGATACGGTTTACGCTCCAGGTGCCGTTCCACTCGATAACAACTCTTTTGACCTTCTGGGTTTTGGCCAGTTCCATGAGGAAAGTCGGATTAAAGTCCTCCTCATTTTCCACCTGAACCATAGTCACCTTGCGTCTGGCCAGTTCCTCTTTGTCGTACTCCACTTCACCTTCTTCACATACTATCAAAAGGCTGCTTTCGCCCATAGTGAAGTCGTCATCATTCAATGTGTCTTTGATGAAAGTGGTTTTTCCTGCATCCAGGAATCCTAATATTAAAAATACAGGTATCATTTTTTGTCCTCTATAATTTCTGTCCGATACAATTATGCAAAAAGAGCCTCGATTGCATCTTCCTTAAGTTCTGCTCCTATTACGCAAAGCTTACCTGTGTAGTCAGGCTGACCGTTTCTGATCTCATATTCACCAGGTACCAGATCAAAGTAAATCCACTGGCCGTCTACGCCGTTAACCATACCCTTGGCACGAAGTATCTTACCGTACTCTTCCGTCTCAGCAAGCTTCTTGAGTATTTCCTCCAGTGCAGCCTTGTCATACTTCTTTGGAGTTTCCTTGCCCCAGCTGGTAAATACTTCGTCTGCATGATGGTGGTGGTGATGATGGTGGTGATGCTCATGGTCATGATGATGCTCGTGGTCATGATGGTGCTCGTGGTCGTGATGATGCTCGTGGTCATGATGGTGCTCATGCTCATGATGATCAACAAGCTCTTCCTCACCATTTATCTTTACCGACATATGTGTA
>JAZUHR010000061.1:0-3542 GCA_045641825.1 Lachnospiraceae bacterium | reverse complement strand
GCTCCTCGCCGGCCGGACTGCCCCCAATTCCCAGGGCAGTACCAGACATACGCCATAATCCCAGTATCGCGATGAATGTCACAGCAAAGGCTGCTGTCCACTTAATAGTGCTTTTATCTATATTTTTCCCAAATTTTTTCTTCTTATCCAAAATTCCACCTCATGTATTCAAAACAGAGTTAATAAAGCAGATAAAATTCTTCTTCAATAATTTTATCGGATTTATTTTTTTTTACTTTAGTGTTGACAAACAGGCAGCACAATGGTAAAATTTCCGATGTTGTCGAGCGAGAGTTCGGTAGATGCAGAAGTGGCGGAATTGGCAGACGCGCATGATTCAGGTTCATGTTCTTGTAATGAGATTGAGGGTTCAAGTCCCTTCTTCTGCACTATATAAAAAATACCGGGTGGTAATTAACCACCCGGTATTTTTGTATATGCGGCAGCCGATGGCCTCGAACAGGGTTCACGGTCTCGGCTGCCGCCTCGGTCCGCGCTAAACGGTCCCCACAGGGGACCAGCGCCCCTTCTTCTGCACCTTTTTTATGCGTCAACTAATGACCTTAAACAGGTTTCATGGTCTCGGCTGCCGCCTCGGTCCGCGCTAAACGGTCCCCACAGGGGACCAGCGCCCCTTCTTCTGCTTCACCTAATCACTAAAAAACTCACTACTTTCCTTTAGGATAATAATAAAGAAAATGCCTCCTACAATACTGACCATAGCTACTGACAGTGCGGTAAAAAACCGAGTTAACGCATTGTTGCTAAGCCTGTTTTTTACTTTTAAAATAAAACTTTTTCTCGTTGCCGTGTATCAGGCGCTTAATATTCTCTTTGTGTCTCCACACCATAAGTAAAGCTGACGCGAATGCGAAAACTATGGCCAAAGGCTCCGCCCCTATCACTAGCAGTACCACTGTCGCTCCCAAAATAGCAATCATTGTAGCCAATGACATGTAGTGGAGGGTAAAGAGGAAGAGACAAAGCAGTGCGAAAGCCACGAGGCCCGCTCTCCAGTCGAAGAACCACACCGCTGCCATATTGACCAGAAAGGCCTTGCCGCCCTTGAAGCCGTACCATACCGGCCAGTCATGACCTATAGAGGCCATAAGCGTGGTGTAGGTCACACCGATAATACGCAGGTCGTAGGTCAATGCATAATAATCTGCGTATGCTGTAAACAGCGCCTGAAATACCGCCAGAATGAAGGCACATTTTCCCAGATCCAGCACCATTACCAGCCATGCCCATTTCATGCCATATACGCGTTTGAAATTAGTAAACCCGGGATTTTTGCTCCCCTGTTCTCTTATGTCCTGGTGGTAAATGAGACGTGCCAGCACTATTGCAGGATTAATCCCCGCCAACAAATAGGCCGTTATACCGGCCACTAAGAACAGAAGAACAAGTAAAAAATTTTCCATCCCAAATCTCCTCTTGCTTACTCAAGAATAATTTCGAAATCATATACAGCCTGGTCTCCATCTATCTCATAGAGTTCCATACGTTTATATTTTTTCGCTATACCTTTTCTGAAGGCTGCCTTCTCATCATCTTTGGCATCTCTGCCGTAGATTACTATCATAATCTCATGCTCTGAGGCTTCCAGCTTTTCCAGCATCTGAAAAGCCGCCTCCAGCTTATCCTCACAGGAAACCAGCATCTGTTTTCCTGCAAATCCGATATAGTCACCGGTCTTAATATCCACTGAGTCAATCACAGCATCACGCACCGATCTGGTAATCTGTCCGGTAATCACTCCCTCCATGGCAGTCATCATATCCGACTTGATCTCATCTTCATTTCCCGAATCATATGAAAGCATGGAGAGAACCGCGTAGCCGTCACCCACACTCTTGGTAGGAATTACGTGTACTCTTGCTTTTTCAAACATATCCCCGGCCAGCTGAGCTGCCATAATAATATTACCGTTATTGGGCAAAACAAAAATGCAATCCGCATTCACCTCTTGGAAAGCCTGAATAAAGTCCTCTGAAGCCGGATTCTTGCCCTGACCGCCGTCAATCACATAGTCTGCCCCAAGCGCTTCAAAGGTCTCCTTAATGCCCTTCCCTTCAGCAACCGCAATAGTGGCAAAGGGCACATGCTTTTTCTCTTTTTTCAAGGGCTCCGGCTCAGCAAAAACAGACTCATTATGCTGTAAAGTCATATTTTCCACCTTGAGGGTCAGGAATTCACCATATTTCTGCATTTCATTTAATACCACGCCCGGAGTCAGAGTGTGAACATGCACTTTTACGATACTGCCTGTCTGAAAGGCCACGATGGAATCTCCCACTCCCTGCAGGAATTTCAGAATCGGATTTAATGAAAAACTATCAATATCCACCTTGCATTTCTGCAATTGAAGCAGAAATTCCGTGCAATAGCCGAATTCCATTACAGAATCCTCGGTAAACCCTGACAGATCAATAGCCTTCGTCGAAGTTACTTGCGCTTCGGCTTCAGCAATACGCTCGCCACGTAATGCTTTCAGCATACCCTCTATCACATAAATGAGGCCTGCACCGCCCGAATCCACCACCCCGGCTTCCTTTAGCACCGGAAGCAAATCAGGTGTACGCTTAAGTGACGCTCTCATTTCAGTCAGCATCGTAGAAAAAAATTCTTCCAGCGATGTGTTTTCCTTTACTCCATACGCTGCCGCTTCAACTCCTTCACGGGCCACCGTAAGAATAGTTCCCTCTGTAGGCTTAATAACAGAGTCGTAGGCTCTTTTTACACCTTTTTTAAAAGCATCTGCGGTCTGTGCAGTGGTAGCCTCCCCGAGCCCTGCAAATCCTTTTCCAACACCTGCAAAAAACTGTGAAAGGATAACTCCGGAATTGCCTCTGGCTGATAAAAGCATGCCTGTTGCTATGCTGTCCGCCGCTTCCCCCAAGTCCTTTCCCTGCATATTTCCTGCATTTACTCCGCCCTGCATTGTCATGCACATGTTTTCCCCGGTATCACCATCCGGAATCGGAAAAACATTTAAATCATTTACAGTGGTGGCATTTGCCCGCAGCAATGCCGCTCCACCACAAATAAGGTCATAATACTGTGACCCAGTAAGTGTATATGTACTCATTACTATAATTAACCTTCGAAGGTAACCTCCTGACCAAATGCCCAAACGCCCAACGCGTCAGGTCCTATAGATGCGCCGATAATCGGACCAATGTAAGAAATATAGGTATCCTTAACATTCGGGATAGCCTCCCTTACCATTTGCTCCAATTCCTGTGCTTCATCTATGCAATCTGCATGAAGTACATATACTGTCTGTTTCTCAGGCTCCACAATAGCTTCCTTCAGAAGATTAACTATCTCCTGCATGGATGCTTTTCTGCCCTTAACTTTCTTAAGTGCAGCCTGATTGCCTGCCTTATCGGCAATCAGAATAGGCTTTACGCCTAAGAGATTTCCAAAAAATGCTGATGAGGCCTTTACACGACCTGCTCTTCTAAGGGCATCCAGAGAATGTACTGTAACAAACTCATTTACAGTCTTCAAATCCAGAAGGAGCTTGTCCTTAATCT
>JAZUHR010000060.1:0-8344 GCA_045641825.1 Lachnospiraceae bacterium | reverse complement strand
GTATATAGTACCAATCCTGTCGAGAAGTCGGTCTTTATAAAGGGCCATGGCAAGTCCTATCGGAAGCCCGATAAGGTAAGCTAAAATCGTTGCAATAACACCAATCACAAAAGAAAATCCAAGTTTTGACATGTTATTCTTTACTGTAATTGTATGTGTGTAATTGTCTGTAAAACGCTCCTGAAGCATAGTGCTGTTTTCCAGAGAGCCTGAAATGTAAGTAGCTGTGTGGAGATCATCCGCACTGTCTTCTATCAGACCTGAAGGGTATGTAACACTCTTCTGAACATATGCACCCTGTGGAGCATTCATTGTCTCAAATACATCAACACCTCGGTTAACCGTGTAAGATTCACCCAGGTTCAAAGTTACGAAATTCTGATGAATAAACGGGAATTTATTATCAAAATACAAAAGATATTTATGTTTTGTTCCATTACCAATAATTGCAGGAGCAAACTTATCTCCTCCATATACAGGATCATGCATGGTAAAGGTCAGCTTGCGCTCACCGATTTCTTCATCTGCCGGAATTTTATGAATCGAATCAAAGTCCAGCATACGTGCAAAATACTCACCGACACGCTTAACCAAAGGACGATCACGTGTAGCAAAAACAGTGGGCTGACCACCGTCCTTGATCTGACCGTTTGTCTTTTTATCCGCATCCAATCTAATAACTTGATAACCTTCAGCTTCATAACGCTGCGTGAAAGCCTGAATATACTCTTTGGCAGTATCAGAAGCCTTATCAGCTGTGTTTCCAATCTTCAATGCTGCAGCACGAGTCGCATCATCAATTTCACCCGATGTAAAGAGACTCTTAATGTATGCAGAATATGTCACATAGTCAACATAACCAAAGGTCTGATAGCGGCTCTGCTCATATGTAATTCTGGCATTACTCTGCATCTTGGAGTAATTGGGGTCACCCGCAAAAATAGTAGTACGATCCATAAGTGAATATACCAGGACCATAATTACTACCACTACGCAAAATACAGATATTATACCCTTAAGGGCTCTGATTAATGTATATTTAGCCACAATATCACCTTTCGTTCTTTTTACTCTTTTACCACAAACGAATGTGAGGGAAAGACTCCCCCACATTCGAAGTTAATTTCTAAAGTATGAACTTACAAATTAGTACAGACCGATGTTCTTGGTCATGTAGCCGTAAGGCTGAATGGTATCAAGGAATGTCTGAGCATCACCGTAGTCAGGACCCCAACCGGAAGTACCAGGAGTGATGTCGTAGTTAGACTCGCTACCATTAGATGTACGGTAGTAAGCATACTGCATCTGAGAACCTGTAGCGAACTCTACAAGATCGATTACTACCATACCATTTGTTGCCTTCTCGATAGACTGCTTGTAAACCTGCATTCTGTTTACGAAGGATGTAACGTCTGTTCTTGTAGGAGCATCGATGTGGATAGGATTCTCTTTGGAAATCTCAACACCGATCTGCTTAAGCTCTTCAATAGCTGCTGCAAGATACTTCTGAGCGTTCTCTACGCTGTACCAACCATCGAAGCCATCACCTGAACCAGCGCCGCCGTCAGCTGCAGGATCCCAAACCTTGATAGGGCAACCATCAGCATCAAGCTGAGCCTGCTCAATAACACCGAAGTATGTGCCTGCAGGGAATGTTGTAGCCTTACCGTTGATATCAACTGTAACCTCAGCTGTTGTTACCTGGAAGTTACCTGTTACATAAGAGTTCTTAAGAGCTGCATACTTAAGATCCTCACCAACGATTGTTGAGTTGTATGCGCCACGGTCAAATGCCATAGCCATTGCCATACGGAAGTTTGTGTTGTTAAGAGCCTCACGTGTACGAGCCTTCATCTCATCTGTCTGAGAAGAAACACCGATAGTGTTATCATTGAAGTTAGCCCATGTACCACGGTTAAGGTTTACCCAACCACAGTATGTTGTAGCAGAGTTTGTTGTTGTGTAGTTGTAAAGCTCGAAATATGTCTTGTCAGAACCAGCTGGCTTCTCTGTCTTTGCAAGAACAAGTGCCTCAGAGTTGAAGCCTGCACCTGCGATAGTACCTTCCTTAGCCTCGTTGTAAGAACGAAGTGTATCGGAACCATCGTTGAAGTACCAGTTAACGTAAGGTGTATTTACCTTCTCCTTAGCGAAGTATGCTTCGTTAGGCTTGTAGCTGATGATGTTCTTCTCTGTGAAGTTGGATACAAGGTAAGCACCGTTGTAAGCAATGTTTGCAGGAGAAGTACCATAGTTACCTGCTGTGTACTCGTCACCGTCAGCGGAGAAAGTACCGCCCTGGGACTTGTAGAAGCTCTCGTTAAGAGGAGCGAAGCAAGCATAACCCATCATAGAAAGGAATGCTGGGAATGGAGCCTCAAGTGTGTACTGAAGTGTGTACTTGTCAACAGCCTTTACACCAACTTCGCTGAAGTCTGTGATGTCGCCATTGATATAGTCATCATAGCCCTTAATGCCACAGCCGTCAGACTTGGACATAAGGTAACCAAGTGCATCGTTGTTATCAACAAGGTGCTTCATGGAAGCTACCCAGTCATTAGCTGTAACTTCACCAAGTACACGGCCCTGCTGGTCTACCCAGTTAACACCCTCACGAATGTGGAATGTGTAAACAGTACCGTCAGCACTTACGTCTACGCTTGTAGCCATAGCAGGACGCTGAACGCCCTTGTTATCGTACTGAAGAAGTGGAGAATATGTACAGGAAATGAAATAGGAATCGGAAGTAAAGCTTGTTGCAATTACGTCCCATGTAGCGATCTCATAGCTGTTTGCGAAGTTATAAGTATCTGTTAATGTGTAGCCGTGCTCAGCAAGGAACTTCTTAGCATCTGCGATGTAAGCATCCTCATCTGCTGCAGCGCCCCAGATACCGATAAGAGCATCGCGGTCTGTGTTTGTGATGAGCTCGTTTGTTACAAGCATTGTGTGCCACTTGTACTCATCAATACCCCAGGATGTTGTACAAATAGAACGAGGTACAACACGTGTCATAGCGTAGTTACCGCCATCACCATATACAGGGATGAATACGCCGGACTCCATGAGCTTTGCCTCAGCGATAGCCATGAGAGCAAGACGAAGATCAAGGTTTGTGATCTCTGCCTTAGCCTTCTGGTAGTATTCGTTGAATACACCAAGGTTGTACTCATATACAGCATCACTTGCTTCGTCGTGATCCATAGCGTCAATCTTAGTCCAATCAGGACCTACGTATGTGTTGCCAGGCTGCTCCTGTCCTCCCTCTGTAGGCTTTGGAGCTGGTGTGTCAGTAGTAGTATTTCCAGCCGACTGTGTAGGGGTTGGAGTACTATTTGGCTTGCTGCCTCCACATGCAATAGCACTGAATGCTAATACACATGCAAGCAAAGTTGCTAAAACTTTCTTCATAAATTTTCCTCCTATGAAAAATATGTTCCTTCGGATTGCTACACCAAAACTGTAAACTTGTGTCACTTTAACGTATCACAGTGTCAGTATGAAAAAAATGCAATGATTCTCTCTCAAAATGTACACCATTGCACCTATTATACTGCCTTCATATACAAAAGGCTTAACAATCTTAAATTAACAACGAAAATGATACACAACATTCATAATTTTGTCAATAAAAATTTAACTTTTTTTTATTTATGAAATACAAAAGGCAGAGTAATAAATCTCTGCCTTTAATCGGGTATTCAGCCCTCAGTCTGTTCCTTTGAATTCCTCTTTCTTTCCTTGAAAGCATCAATCTCGTGAATAGCCATCACAACCATAGCGCTAAGCATAGCGCACACCAATACCACCTCTGCACTTCCCATAAAATGCCTCCCAATACCTTATTAAATTTTCTATGCATTTCCCAGATGCATAAGGTCCCCAATTGACCTGTTTATATAGTAAAGATTTTGTGCAGAAATGTCTATACTTTTTTTGCATATGATGTAAAAAAAGAGAGAACTTTTTCGGTTCTCTCTTTAAAGAAAATCATATTACCAAAATCACTTTACTTTTAAACTTCCGCATGGCTGTTAACCCAGTCCAGATAATCCTCGGCAGGCATCGGACGAGCATATACAAAGCCCTGAATGTAGTCACAGGAAACCTTTTTCAAGGCCTCTACCTGTTCAAGGGATTCGATACCCTCTGCTATGGTAGTCATTTCCAGATCTCTGGCCATCTTAATGGTATTGCCCACGATAGCGTCACCACGTTTTCCGGTCTCGGTGTAATCAAAGAACTTCTTATCCAGCTTAAGCACATCCAGAGGCAGTCTCTGCAGAACATTAAGATTGGAATAATCAGAGCCGAAATCGTCCATGGCACAGACCATACCACGCTTTTTCACCTCTTCGATGACTTCATAGAAGCGCTCAAAGTCGGTCACAGCAACACCTTCCGTGAACTCCAGCTCCAGTTCTCCTTCCTTGATATCGTATTTGGAAAGAATTCTATCAAAATTAGAAATGAAATCAGCCTTTAAGAAGGTTACTCTGGATACGTTAACCGCAATACAGGTCTTTCTCTTCTCCTTCTTATGATACTCGTCAATCAGCTGACATACTGACTCCAGCATGTAGTAATCCAGAGCAGAAATCATGCCGTTATGCTCAAATACCGGAATAAATTCTCCGGGTGTCGCGTACATTTTTCCGTCACGAATCCATCTGCAAAGAGCTTCCGCTCTGAGAATACCTGCCGTTTCGGGATCGTTTCCTATATAAACCTGAGGCTGCAGGAATACCTTGAATTCACGTGTTTCAAGAGCCTCCTCCATCTCTGCCTGCAGCTTCATTTCCTTCTTGGAAGCATTGCGCAGGTTTTCATCATAGAGACTTACTGTATTTCCGCCGAACTGCTTCGCATTTTTCTCGGCAATCATAGCCATGTTCAGCATTTCATCGATAGTCGCCTCTTCAAAATCACCGATAGGATAAATACCTATTGACAGTTCCACCAGGCATCTACCGTTGTAGTTCAAATTGAAGTAGTCTGTAACATAGTCTCCTACATCATTAAGACGTTCCTTCAGCTCTTCATTATTGTCATATTCGCAAAGTGCACAGAATCTGTCGGCATTAACTCTGCAAAGATATTCGTTATCCTCCAGCCTTCTCGCAAACAGGTCTGCCACCTCCTGCAGGATTTTATCACCCACATCATATCCATAGGCATCATTCAGATACTTAAATCTTCTGATATCCCAGGAGCACAGCGCATATTTTCTGCCTGCCTTGTAGAGATTCAGCGTGTCCATCTGGCGTCTGAAGCCCTCGAAATTCAGGTAACCGGTCATGGTATCATAGTACCTGCGGTTCATGCTCTCCTCTCTGGAGGAAAGAGCCTGCAGTGTCTTCTTGAAATTAGCGGCTAGCGGTCCCAGGGCGCCCAGCTCTTTAATATTCCTGGTCATATTTCTCAGGCACATGTAGCCATATACCTTATCATCATCCCAGACGGGAGCGATAATACAATTTCTTATATTATCAATAGAGAAAAATGCGTAAGCATTGGGCTCTGTGTTCTTTAAGCCCTCTACATCAGGAATATAGGCCAGGATATTTTTATCTACCATGTCGCCCCATTTTTCACGGGCGTATTCCGACATATCCACTCTGAAGTAAGGAGTACGCTCCTCAGGGATATTGTAGGTAGCAGTCTCCATATCCGCATCCATTCTGAGGATGTAGCCCTCTTCCGCTCCGAAGAACTGGCTGATAATACGAATCTGCTCCCTGAAGTATCTCTCGTGATCCAGCATAGGATTAATATCCAGATAACTGCAGGCAGTAATCAGATTCTGACAGGCAGTAGCTGTCTCGTATTCGTGATTCATCTCAGATTCACTGGATACAGCCTTGAAGAGCTCTACCAGATATTCCTTGCCGTCTATCTTAACCAGTCTTGCTCTGACAACATAGTCCTGATTATCCTCTGTGCTGTGAACAGTGTGCAGAATAAAGGAATTGTGGTTGCATCTGCTGATGACGCAGTCCTTACATGGATGATCTGCGCCGAACAGGCCTTCGTAGCAGGTCTTTCCTACTGCAATTCCCTTCTGATTCTCAATAGGCTTGCCGTCCAGTCCTACGCAACGAGTAACCTCCATGCTCTCAGCATCGATGAAAACTATCTTATCCTTTTCATTCGACATAAGCAGAGTATCGGGATTCGCCATCACCCGGTTATCCAGCATCCATGTGAAAACATCTGTATAGCCCAGTCCTGCCTTATCCACAATGGAAAAATCAGAGTCTACTGTAACCTTCTGCAGCTTCTTCCTGCTGGAATTAAGGAGCTCATGCTCCATGGATTTCTTGTAAATAACCACCTGGTTTTTACCATTGGTCTTTGCCAGGTACATGGCGGTATCGCCCTGCTTGAAGAGGCTGGCGAAGTTCTTGTTGTCCTCTCCTACTATTACCGCACCTACGCAGCATCGAAGGATAACGCCACCGGTGGTGAAATTCTTAAGATTAGCCATAAAGTCGTCAAGTTTTTTACGAAGGCTGTCTTCATCTCCGTCAAACTTGGCATAGCCTATAAATTCGTCACCGCTCATACGGGCCAAAATCGTATTGGCTCCGAAGAAGGATCTGAGTGCTACCGCAAAATTCTTGATAGCGCTGTCACCGGCTTCATGTCCCAGAGTGTCGTTAATGGATTTAAGACCGTCCAGGTTGAAAACAAGAAATACCGACGGACTCTCCTCATATTTTACGGATACATCAATAAGCTCTCTGGCCATGGATTTGGTATAGAGGCCTGTAAGTTCATCCAACTGCAGCTTTTCTTTGTAAAGTTTTTCCTGAGCCTGCAGCTCCTGCATAGTTCTGGCGTCGTTTACCATGAAAAGAACAGTGAGCACAATTCCCAGAATGAAAATTCCCAGAAGAAGCGGAATACCGAAATCTCCGAAAAATCTTTGGACATTACTCTTCTGGTTGTAGGTAACCATCCACTTGTTCTTAATAGCCGCCAGGTCGCCGTTTTCAGCCAGCATCCCCAGAGACTGATTCAAATCCTCCACCAGCTCTGTATCGCCCTTTTTGCAGCTCCAGGCCGAAAGAGCGGTATATACCACTTCGTTTCCGATATAAAGATTCTTAAGATTATTGTCCGAAATAATCTGCTTAGCCATAAATTCCGGCACAATTATAACGTCAGCCTTTCCTGAATCTACAACCAGCACAGCTTCCTCTACCGATTCGGTCCAGTAAATTCTATCAATCATGTGCATAGGCTCAAAGAACATCTCCGTAAGCACATCGCCCTTCTGCGCAGCTATTTTAAGATTCTTGACGGTGGCCATCGTCAGATATTTTTTATTGTTGGAGACAAGCACGTGGTTTTTCTCAAGGAATGGCGTGGTAAGCTCTACCACCTTTGCTCTTTCCGATGAAAAAGCAGTGTCTGTTACCAGGTCATACATTCCGTTCTTAACGCCTTCAAAGGCATCACTCCAGGGAACGATAACCACATTCATATTCACATGCAAAATCTCACCGATTTTGTAGACGAGCTCCACATCAAAGCCGGTAGGATTGCCGTTTTTATCAGTAAAAGAGAAGGGCGCGCAATCTGTAGTCACCGCCACATCAATAGTTTTATCATAATTTGTAACATGTTTCGTCACGTCAAAGGTCGGCGTCTTTTCATCCGCAGCCGCCAGTATCATAACGACCATCAGGCCCACCACTACCAATGCCAGGAAGCCCAATGCTGCCACTCTTATTAAGTTTACCCGTTTTTTTCTATCCATCCCGTCTCCCGATGCTGTTCCCCGACCTGCATCCCGGCCATGCGATCTTACGCAAAATAAAACAGAGCAGATTATCCCACATATAATAATCTACTCTGCATTTTACTACAAATCATATTGAAAACAATTAAGTCCTTATAAACAAAGAAAAAACTCTTTATTTGTGATTTTTATCAGGTCGTAACAGAAAAATCCTTAATCTCCGGTATGTCGTGAACCAGCAGCATCAGATCCTCTATTGCCAGATTTTTAAGGTGCTTAACCGTAGCATCATAATCAAGAGTCCCGTCTGCATTCTTCTTCAAATGGAAGTCCTCCACGATGATGTCATTTTTCACCAGATACTGCTTAATCTTCTCCAGAATTTCAGCATTATCTTCCAGTACTATGTGAATCTCGCTGTTCTCGATATTCTCTGTGGACAGATTGTACTTATGAAGCAGATTCTGCATAACTACAATAAGTGCCGTGGTAAAAATCCCCACTGTGTACATCCCTGCACCGCTGGCCAGTCCCACAGCCGCAGTAGCCCAAAGGCCCGCTGATGTGGTCAGTCCCTTAATGGAGCCTCCCTTTAAG
>JAZUHR010000059.1:0-3803 GCA_045641825.1 Lachnospiraceae bacterium | reverse complement strand
GCTGTAGGTGTAGGAGTAGGTGTAGCACCAATAGTAGAACTGATAGTAAAGTTCATACCTTCTTTAACACCCTCATTACCGATACCTGACTGAGTCTCGCCGTCCTTAAGGCAGATATAGTTAATGTTTACATAGTCGCCGGCCTTAACTGTAACTTCCTTGTCCTCAGACATAAACTTATTCTGAGCAAGAACGTTATCAATAAGCTTCTTAAGATCTGCTTCGGATACTTCAACGTCCTTCTTTTCAACAGAAACCTTTAAAGGATCAATAGTCTTTACGATGTCAGCAACATTAACGCCCTCGAGCTTACCGTCTGCTGTAAGACCCTGTGCAAGATCGGAAATAGGCTTAGTAATAGATACATTTTTATAAATGCTGTAGCCGATACCGTAGCCGCAACCGATAATAAGTGCAGCGCATACTACGATTGCTACGATTTTCTCAATCTTTTTCTTTTTCTTTGCTGCAGCGATTTCTTTCTTTCTGTCAAGTCTCTTCTTCTGACCTGCTGAAAGCTCTGCAGTGTTAACTGTTTCTTTCTTACCCACTTTGGTTTTCCTCCAAATAATTTTTTCAACAAGCCGTCAAAAACGGCATGCCATATATTATACCACAATTATGAAAAAATGGTGAAAATTTTCATAAATGTTAGTCAGAAATTAGTGCTTTTTTCTTAGCCTCGGCTTTATCCACCATAACCAGTATCTCTGCCACCACACTGTAGAGCTCCTGCGGTATAAAATCACCTATACTCATCTTGGAAAGTGTGGCTGCCAGCGCCGGATCCTCATGTATGGGGACATCATATTCCTTAGCCGTATCCAAAAGCTTCTCTGCCATATAGCCTTTGCCCATGGCCACTATTTTAGGTGCCTCTTCTCCTGCTTCATAGGATAAAGCCACCGCTGTTTTATTTTTATTATTTTCTTCAGCCATAATTTAGCCTATAAAATTACCGATAAAAGTGCGTCTGTGAATCTCTGTAGGACCATATTTTTTAAGAGCCTCAATATGCTCAGCGGAGCCATAGCCCTTATTCTTGTCAAAGCCGTATTCAGGATATTTTTCAGCAATGGAAGTCATAAAGCGGTCTCTGGTCACCTTGGCCACAATGGATGCGGAAGCTATGGAAAGAGACTTGGCATCACCTTTAATAATCGGCACCTGACGCATTGGCAGCTCAGGAATTTTCACCGCATCGTTTAAAAGTAAATCCGGAGTCACAGCCATATTGTTTACTGCCATTCTCATGGCTTCATAGGTCGCCTGTAGAATATTAATCTCGTCGATTCTGAAATTATCTGCAAAACCTACGGAATAAGCTACGGCTTTTTCGGTGATTTCTTCGTAAAGTTCCTCACGCTGTGCTGCTGTGAGCTTCTTGGAGTCATTCACATAGGGGATTTTTAGCCCCTTGGGAAGGATAACAGACGCTGCCATAACCGGGCCTGCCAGAGGACCTCTTCCTACTTCATCTATGCCGCAAATCGCATGAAATTCGTCATATTTACGTTCATAGATAAGCATGTCATCCAGCCTTCTCATCTCGGCATCATATTTATCCATTTCCTTTTGAGCCTTCTTGATAAGGGCCTGTACACCTGCTCTTGAGTCTTCGGCATACTCCAAGCAAAAAGCCTGGTAGGAAGCCAATTCCAGGCTCTGAAATTTATTTTTTATATCAGAAATGCTTTCCATTTTTTCTCCTACAGAAAATCCTTGGGACATTCAAAACTTATTTTCCCAAGTCTGCCGCCTCTCATGTCGTCCATAACCATATTGGCCATTTTCTCCAGATCCAGCTCGCCGCCCTTTTTCATGCAGGCTCTCTTTTTACAAATTGCAGTAAGAAGTGCGGGACCGTCAGATGTAAGTCCTTCCTCAGATATACCGTAGCGCTCGGTAATATGTCCCGGATATCTCTCTGAAACAAGTTTCAAACTGCTTTCAGCCAAAGCATTAGGATCCAGAATATTATCATTGATAGATCCAATCCAGGCTATATGAAGTCCAATGGTCTGGTCTTCAAACTTGGGCCAAAGAATACCGGGGGTATCTAAAAGTTCCAAGTCTTTTCCAAGTCTGATCCACTGTTTTCCCTTGGTCACACCGGGCTTGTCCCCGGTCTTAGTAACTGCTTTTCTGGCATAATTATTGATAAAGGTCGACTTGCCCACATTGGGAATACCGGTAATCATTACACGGATAGGGCGATTAATCATACCTCTGGCTTTGTCACGCTCTATCTTCTCCTTGCAGGCCTTTTTAACAATGTCTACTACTGTAGACAGCTTGTCAGTCTTGGAATTGGTAATAGCCACGAAAAAGCCCTGATTTTCATAGTATTTCTTGAATTCATTTGTCACCTTGGGATCTGCCAGATCGGCCTTATTTAGTAAAATTACCCGGGGCTTCCCCTGGGCCATTTTATCAATATCAGGATTCTTGGATGAGTAGGGAATACGTGCATCCAAAAGTTCAATAAGACAGTCTACCAGTTTCAGGCTGTCCTGCATTTCTCTTTTTGCTTTGGACATATGTCCGGGGTACCACTGATACTCCATATTAATTATCCTTTTCTTTAAGATTCAAATCCTTTACAAAAGCTATATCGGGCTTAATCATAAGAACAGCCTTCCCATAGATATCATCTTTAACTACAAGACCAACATTGGCAAATCTGGAGTCTTCGGAAGAATTTCTGTTATCTCCCAAAACGAAGTACTCATTTTCCTGTAATATAACCTCTGATGCTGCAAGACCGGCCAAGCGCATATCCTCAACCTTCACTGTCTCTTCGAAAAGTTCTCCGTTTATGAAAACCTTTCCTCCCAGAATTTCAACCGTGTCTCCCGGAATACCGATAACCCTTTTTACGTTTAAGTAAGCCTTATCGTCCCGCCCCTGGTTAAAAACAATTACATCATTTCTCTCCGGTCCTTTTCTTACATAGGCCAGTTTATTAATCAGAATTTCCGAAGAATCCGACAGAGTGGGAGCCATGGAGTCACCTACGATAATATTTTTTTCCACAGCGAAATGGATAATAAGAAAGGCAAGACCTACCACCAGAGCAGATTCAACTATAAAAATAAGGATGCTCCCAAGCGTTTTCAGAAATTTAGGCTTTTTGGAATATAGGTACTCTGCCATTATTACACCACCGACTAATCCTGCAAATAACAATCATTAAAGAAAAAGGCAACCAGAAACTGATTGCCTTAGTGTTTACAAATCGTAAGAAATTATCTGATAATCTCTTTAACCTTTGCGCTCTTACCTGTTCTCTCACGAAGGTAGTTGAGCTTAGCACGTCTAACCTTACCTCTACGAACAACTTCAACTCTCTCAACGTGTGGGGAGTTAATAGGCCATGTCTTCTCTACGCCGATACCGTTAGAGCTCTTTCTAACTGTGAAAGTCTCTCTGGCACCACCGTGCATCTTCTTTGTAACTGTGCCTTCGAAAACCTGAGTTCTCTCATGGTTTCCTTCTTTGATAACTGCGTAAACCTTAACAGTGTCACCTACGTTGAACTGTGGCTTCTCAGCTTTAAGCTGTGCAGCTTCAATGTTTTTGATAATCTCGTTCATTTTGAAACCTCCTAAATATATTAAAGCCGTTCTTACTATCTATCTGATACAGAGGACCAGCTCGTCTCACGAAGAAATATTATACCACCGGTATTATAAAAAAGCAAGCATTTTCTTCCAAAATTGTGTAAATTTTGCACACAAATCCTTCTATTTCTCACTAACCTTTTCCAAAAGATCCGGCCTGAATTTTTTTGTCCTTTCAAC
>JAZUHR010000058.1:0-4992 GCA_045641825.1 Lachnospiraceae bacterium | reverse complement strand
ACTTGGGACTCACGTCCTAGAAAGTCATCCTTTATTGTACGTCTTTATTAAGAATTTGTAAAGAGTTTTTTTATCCTTCTCTTATTCTCTTCCCTAATCCTTCCTTGTTTTTCCACAACTTTATGATAAAATAAACCTAGAAAAACAAGGATTGCTTTTAAAAAAGTCGGTTAAAATAGCACAAATTACAGAAAAAGGGGATCACCATGAACTTTATCGATATTGAATCCACCCCCGAATCAGTTGAGGGAAAGGTAAAACAAAATCTTAAATTCAAAACAGGAAGATTCGTATGGCGAATCAAGTTTTCCGCACCCTTGGACCCATCTACCGTCAACAATTCCAATCTCTTTGTTACGGATATGAGCGACAATAAGTTAAAGACCTCCATCCGCTACAATGCAGATACCCAGGAAATTGAGATAGAGCCATTGGATGCTTATGCCAAGGATGCTTCCTACAATCTCTATGTATCCAAGAATGTCAAATCCATGGGTGGACAGTCCTTGAAGGAGTCTATGAAGCTCCAGTTCAAGGTGTGATGTCCTCGCGAATGATAGTCAGACTATAGTACTCTTGAAAGGCCGCTTCTGCGGCCATTTTTAATATCTCAGGTCCCACTCTTCTGTCAGCGGTCTCTGCCGACTGGCGTGCCAGACGCAGGGCGTACATATAGCGTTCTCCCTGGGACTGGGCACGGGTGGAATTGATGCAGGAAACCATAAGATTTGCTGCCACCTTCTCCATCTCATAGCCCTGCTCATGTATATAGTCGTAAGCAAATCCAAGCAGGTCCTCTATAGTATACTTCGGAAAATGAATTCTGTTGTTTAGTACCGTATCTACAGGTAATAAATTCTTTATAAATGTTGCAAAAGCTCCGTCTGTATCCTCCAGGATAATAGCACATCTCCGGTCTTTGGAGGCCTTTAAATTCTTTAGTGCTGCCAGCCCTTCTGAATTTAGGCAGGAGGACTTTTCAACAATGATGTTACAGCCGCCGGTCTTCTCTGCAATCTCGTCAGCTGACAGTCTGTTTATTACATTAGCATCCGTGACTGCTACCTTCTTGGATGGCAGCATGCCCATGCTGTACATGCAGAAAATAAGCCTCTTCGCAAAATAGCTTCTGCCGGTCTTTTCCTCGCCCGTAACACAGATAATGCTGTTGCCCTTGTCAATCAGAGCCAGCTCCAGACTGTTGTAAATCTGTCTTCTAAGGTTTGTATTTCTGAAAAATTGGCCAAAAATGACCTCTATCTTGATTTTCCTGTCTGTAATAATTCTCCTGGCCTTGGTGTCTGCCAGGTCCTCTTTTCCGAAAACGCATTCAGGCGAATAGGTCTCTGCATAAATACGTACAGGAACAGGCTCTTCAGCCTCCGGGGTCTTAGCGCCTTCCTGCGAAGCGCCTTCCTGCGGAGCGTTTTCCTGCGAAGCGCCTTCCTGTGGAGCATTTTCCTGTGAAGACTCTTCTTCGTTTTCAAAAGAGACCTCCTCGCTGTCTTCGGAGTTCTTCTCTGAGCCTTCATGAGTGTCTTCTTCCAGCTGATTTTTAAGCATATCCCCCAGTTCACTTGTATCGGGGATACTTTCTGTGCTTTCAGCCTCTACCGTACTTTCCGTGGAGATAATATCCTGTACGCTTTCCGCTATTTTCCGCTCAGTCTCGGCCCCTTCCTCCATCTCAGAACTGAATTCTATGGTAGGCAGCTCCTTGGTGCTGATTTCCTTACTGGTAATTACAGGTGTCTGCCATGCAGGCATACCTGATTTTTTCTTGATTTCATCTGCGGAAATCTCGCCGTTCATCACAGCGATAAGACGCTTGGCCTTGGCAGCCTCTTTGGAGTTAGGGAAATACTCGATAAGCTCTGCACATTCGCTGCGGCAGCCCTCTTCATCATTCAGCTTGTAATACTGCTTGCAAAGCTCATAGCCGTATTCCTCGCTGTAATCCACCTCCTTAAGCTCTGTAAGCAGCTTAATAAGATAGCCGGATTCAGTTCCCCTTATCTTCTCAATTCTGTACTTGGCAGCCAGCTTCGTGATTGTGTCACCGGGGGTCAGGTCAATGTACTGATTGTAGTAATTTTCAGCCTCATTAGCCATGCCGCTTTCGATAAACATCTGCATGATGTCTTTGAGAACCAGTCTGGACGGGCGCTTTTTATAGGCCTTTAAGTAAAGCTTCTCGCTCTTCTCAAAATTGCCGGTCTTGCCCAGAATTTTGGCCAGCGCCATCATCTCAGACACTGTTTTGGCATTACGTTCCTTGACCTCGGGAAGCAATGCTGCAGCTTCTTCATAACGTTCTTCATCTATGAGATTTTTCAGCTCTTCCATTACTTCCTTAGCCATAACGATACCTCTGTTTTCTTATTCCCGGTATTATCCTGCCCTTCCCATAAGTCTTACATATCCTTATAGAACTTAAGGGTGTCAAAAATAATATCCGGCACCTCAATTTTTCTCTTCTCCAGGGAATGAATGCGCAGCTCCTGCTCCCTGGCCATTTTCTGCCGCTCTCTGTCAAAACGTCCGATGGATTCCACGTATGCCGACTGGGTCTTTAAGCCCTCTCTTACCTCTCTGTTAAAAGGGACATACATGGCAATTATGTCACGTGACACTTTGTTCAGCTTCATACCGCCTGCGGATTCATACTTAATCCACTGCTCATAATCCTGAATAAATACCTCTCTGGCGTTGTTTTTACCCTTGGCCAGCTGATTCTTAATGCGCTCCCTCTTTTCATCGGAAAGAGCATGATTTTTCTTATAAAACTGGATATAATCGGAAAATTCCGAAGTCAGGGATTTAACCTGAATATTGTTCCAGGCTGTGCCCTGCATAGTGCGGCAAAGCTCCCATCTGAAGCGTCCGTTGATCCTTATCATCAGGTCATCCATATTGGCGTCGCAGAGAATAGGGAAAACAAATCTTCCGGCAGAATCCCTGCGCTTGTTGCTGATTTCCTGCCACATAATGGCTGTGGAGCCGAAGGCCGGGAAAAGAATAATATCCGGCACCACTTCCAGCTGAACCGGCTCCTTTTCAATATTCTTGGCGGCATTTGCATAGAGAATACTTCTGTAATATACGGAATAATCCAGACTTCTGTGCTTGCTCACCAGCTGGCCTATGCGATCCTTAGTCACCGCTGCCTTAACCGGTGAAAATGTCAGCTGCTCGCTGCAGAGCACCGGCACGAACATTGACGGTGTGCCACTGACAATTCTATGATTATACTTGAAGAAATTATTGAGCTCAAAGTCGAACCTCATGTCCGGATTCTTCAGCCTCTTTTTCTCCTCAATATCATCTATTTCGTGATTTCTCTTGAGTTCACGCAGAGTATCTGCGTATTCCATATCGAATTCGTTTTTCGAAGGCTCCTTTTTACCCTGCATTACGAGCAAAAGCCACTCAGGAATGGTATAGATATTACAGGGGTATTTCTGCTTGGTGGAAATGTTAATTCTGGCCAGCTCCAGCTGTTCATCCTTGGTGAGAAGACGCTCGTCGGTAAAGCCGAAATTCAGGAACAGCTCCACAGCTCTCGGTATCTCTTCCTCCTCCAGGGCCCTGTAAAATACCGCCTTGTAGAACTGGTAAAATCTCTCCGTAACGGCGTGGCGAAGGTTTCTGCCTGTGTCCTCCGTAGAAAATCTCTCCTTGGAGTCCACAAAACGGTTTATGGTCTCCTGGAAATCCTTAGCCTGCTCCTGAGGCACCTTTGAGAAAAAGAGGATCTGGCGAAGGGAGTCCTTTAAACTCCTCAGGATATCAGCATCCTTCTCGTCCACTTCTTCATCTATCTCTACATCTTCTGCAACATCACTGTTAATGGCCTGACTTACCTTTTCCAGATGCTCTCTGTCCACAGGCTCCAGACCGCAGGTCAGCTTCAGGAGCTTAGCCTCTGTCTTGTCAAAAAAGTCCTTCATATCGTTGCAGAGATTCACAAGCTTTCTATCGGGCCTGCCGGATTTTTCCAATTCTCTGGAAAGATGTCCGCAGAGCACCAGCAGATTCTTATCTCCGTCATTATAAAGAATCGGGAAGTTATCCGTGATATAACGGGCCACCTCCTCGGTATTATAGAGAAGGTCGTCTGTGGATATAACCAGATTCATCATAAATTCCAGGGTCATATCCGTGGAATTGGCAAAAAAGGACTTGATTACATCCGCCGGTACTCTGGAAAGCTCGGCATTGTAGGCGGCTGCTCCCTTGTCCACAGGCTCTTCGTCCTTATAGGGCGTCAGATTGGTCATGGCAGGAATTACCGTCACTCCCACGCCACCGTTCTGACAGGATTTGGTGTACTGACCGAAGCTTCTCTGGAGGATGTCACAGATGTCGTCCGCCAACACATGAAGCTCTTTATTTATGGCATAAACTTCCGTATAAAATCTGGCAAGAGAGCCTATCATAAGTCCCTTGTAATCGCGGTTCGTATTGAGCGCGACTTCCTTCAGACTGTCTACATCATAGACCGGGAAGGGGTAAAGCATGGTATTCTCTTCACAGATATAGTCCATCTTATAGCGTCCGCTTACGGAATCCACTATGCCAATGAAATTTCCCTGTGTCGCATAGGTCTTTAAGGACGAATTGCTGCATTGCATCTTCCCCTTAACTACCGCGCAAATGCAGTACACCGGCTCATTTTCCGCAAAAACCACCGTTCCCGCCGGTACAGTATTTGTTTCCCCGATTTTAAGCTGAAATCCCATTCAACTACTCCTTTTTTCTTGCCTTCTCTTCCTTGTTTCTTACCCTTAATTCCTTGAAAAACTCCGTAAGGAGATTACTGCATTCCCCTTCCAATACCCCTGTCACCATTTCCACCTGGTGATTGAAGGCATCATTTTGCAAAATATTGATAACACTGCCTGCGCTGCCTGACTTAGGACTCATACAGCCCACTATCACCCTTTTCATCCTGGCCTGCACTATGGCTCCGGCGCACATCTGACAGGGCTC
>JAZUHR010000057.1:0-4651 GCA_045641825.1 Lachnospiraceae bacterium | reverse complement strand
CGAACTCGCGACACTGCTTGGGCTGCTCTGCGGCCTTGATATCCTTATTCGGAACGAAGTGATCCAGAACGATGGCAATACGGTCCTTATCGAAAACCTCTGTAAAACCATTCTTTGTAAACTCATTTACTGCAACAGGTGTGGTAATATCATTACCCAGCACGATGTCCAGCTTTGCATTTATAAGCTGTCCGGCTTTGACAGCAGGAAGTCCTGCGTGAGCGGCCAGAATCTTTTGTGTCATGGTCATTCCCATAATGAGTACTCCTTTTTAAAAAATTTAGCGACAACTGTTATTGTAAGCAGCTACCAGGGCCTGAGCTGAAGCTCTGGTGATATCGGTATTTTTACCGCAACCCCAGTGCATATGGCCTTCCTTGTCCTCGATACCTATGTAAGCCACGGCTGTGGACTTGGAGGATTCGGACTGTAAGGAGTGCTCTGTATAGACCTTTAATGTGTAATCGTCGTTGGTGAACCACTTGAGTGCATTGGATACGGAATCCAGGAAACCATTGCCGGAGGAGCGGATAACCTGACTCTTGTCCCCTCTGGTGAAGGCTACTTCTGCGGAAACATCGTCGCCCTCAATCTGGTAATTAATCTCGCCCAGATTGATAGGAGATTCTGCGTCGAAGTAGTTGTTCAAGAAAATATCCAGGACTTCAGCTACCTTCAGCTCCTTGTGCTCCTTATCGGAAACATCCTTGCACAGATAGGAGAAATGCTCGCGCATCTTGGCAGGAAGATTGTAACCGTAGGTCTGCTCCAGGAGATAGCCTATGCCGCCCTTACCGGACTGGCTGTTAACTCTGATAACGTCTGCGTCGTATGTACGGGAAATATCCTTGGGATCGATCGGAATATAAGGTACTGTCCACTGGTGGAGCTCCTTTTCCTTTCTCCAGCTCATACCCTTGGCGATAGCATCCTGATGGCTGCCGGAGAAGGCTGCGAATACCAGAGCGCCTGCATAAGGACTACGCTCGCTGACCTTCATTCGGGTGCACTTTTCATATACTTCACAGAGGTGAGGCATATTGGAAAAATCAAGTTTCGGATCTACACCGTGGCTGTACATATTCATAGCCAGGGTGATGATGTCTACATTACCTGTACGCTCACCGTTACCGAAGAGGGTACCCTCTACACGGTCAGCGCCGGCGAGCAGTGCCAGCTCAGTGTCGGCTACGCCGGTACCACGGTCGTTGTGAGGATGAAGCGAAATGGTCACATACTCACGGTACTTGAGGTTCTTATGCATGTACTCTACCTGGCTGGCATATATATGAGGAAGACTCATCTCTACAGTAACAGGGAGATTAATGATAACATTGTTGTCCGGGCCCGGCTCCAAGATATCCAGCACGGCGTTGCAGACTTCCAAAGCGTATTCGGGCTCGGTGCCGGTAAAACTTTCGGGAGAATACTCGAATCTGAAGTTGCCCTCGTACTCCTGGGCCAGCTGCTTAACAAGCTTTGCGCCGTCTACGGCGATTTTCTTAATCTCTTCCTTATCCTTCTTGAATACCTGCTCACGCTGAGCCACAGATACGGAATTGTAAAAATGAATGATGGCTGAAGGTGCGCCCTTGCAAGCCTCGAAGGTACGTCTTATGATATGCTCTCTGCACTGGGTGAGACACTGTACGGTCACATCTGCAGGAATCATATCCTTATCTATAAGAGTACGCAAAAATTCGTATTCAGTCTGAGAGGCGGCAGGGAAGCCTACCTCGATTTCCTTGAAGCCTACTTCTATCAGCATCTTGTAGAATTCCAGCTTTTCCTCAAGGTTCATGGGGATCACGAGAGCCTGATTGCCGTCTCTCATATCCACGCTGCACCATGCAGGTGCTTTTTCAATATGGTCCTTCCGGACCCAGTCGTAGGTCATCACAGGTGGGAGATAATATCCCGGGCGATACTTGGTACAATCCATCATAGTAAAAATTCCTTTCCTGTAAAGAAATAATTAGAAGAGTACTGAGACCAGCTTGCTGTCCATTGATATAAGAAAAGCACCCTGTCTCAACTTTTATTGAGACGGGTGCAAAAACATCCGCGGTACCACTCAATTTGCACTATCGCTTCTTAAAGGATAAGTGCCACTCTTTGGGATCAAACAATCCCTTATGCCTTGACGCAGCAATCACGGGAGGTATCTACTTACGGATCTTTAACCCAGTCAATAACAAAAATCAACGTGAATTAAGGGGCTTTCTGACCTCCGGCTCGGAAGTGAGGGGTCCTGGAAATGTAGCAACCGGTTCGCAGCAAACACCGGCTCTCTGAATGCTCCATAGCCTGACCTTCTTCGTCATAGCCTTTTGAAAATTTATGGCATATTCTAACACTAACGCGTTAAAGTGTCAATATGGGAGGGGAAGATTTTTTAATTGTTTTTTTATAGAAGCAATTAATGGGGCTAATGGGTGAGAATGTTTTGAATGCGGCGGCCTGCATTAACAATTACACACCGGCATCTATTAATGAGATTGTTCGAAATAACGAGGCTTTTCGTAAGAAGAATACTGAAGATGGAACGATACTTGTTCTGGAAAACACAGAAACTACCCGTTAAAAAAGATAGAATGATTGTTTTTGGCGATAGCTCGACAATGAAGCTCCTCCCTGCCCCTTTGGGGTGGGGGGCTTTTTTTGCCTTGAAAAAATGGAGGTTTTTTGGTATCATTTACTCTGTATAATTAGAGCAAATATGCTCATGAGTCGAGAGTCGACCGGCACGAGGTGTCGGCAAGGGAGGCTTCAATGTTTAAAGGTAAAGCGATTATTGTTAATAAAAGCGAGATAGCGAAAGACATTTTTTCCATGGAATTAAAGTGCAAGGATGCGGCTATGACTGCTTCTGCCGGACAGTTTGTGAATGTATATACAGGTGACAAGTCTATGCTTCTGCCTCGTCCTATCAGCATTTGCAGGATCAACCGTCGAGAGGAGACTCTGAGGCTGGTTTACAGAATAGCAGGCAAGGGGACAGAACTTTTTTCCAAGCTTCCTTGCGGCGCAGAAGTAGAGATTATGGGGCCTATCGGCAATGGCTTTTATGATATAGACGAGAAAAAGGCTGTACTTTTCGGTGGCGGTATAGGTATTCCTCCTATGCTGGGGCTGGCAGAGAAGCTGCATTCCGAGGGCGTTCAGGTCACAGCAGTGCTGGGCTATCGCACAGATGACCTTTTCCTGGCAGAGGAATTTGAAAAGTACGCTGATGTAATTATCGCTACAGATGATGGTACTGCCGGTTTCCATGGCAATGTAGTGGAGGCAGCGAAAGCTCAGGTGGATTTTGAGGATTCTTGTATTTGTGCATGCGGCCCGACTCCTATGCTTCGCGGCATCAAGGCTCTGGCCAATGAAAAAAATGTGCCGGCGCAGCTTTCCATGGAAGAGCGTATGGCCTGCGGAGTGGGAGCGTGCCTGGGATGTGTATGTCAGAGTACCGAGAAGGATCATCACTCCAATGTGAATAATAAGAGGGTATGTAAGGACGGGCCTGTTTTTTGGTCGAATGAGATAGAACTGTAAGTGACGGGCGTCGCATTCCTGCGGAAAGCGACAGGAGACGGGCCTGTGTTCTGGTCAAATGAAATCGAGGTATAAGGAGATAAACCATGGCAAACATGAAGGTAAATATAGCGGGCGTTGAATTCAAAAATCCTGTGACAGTGGCATCCGGTACATTTGGCTCCGGTATGGAATACTGTGACTTTGTAGATTTGAACCGCTTGGGCGCAGTGACTACAAAGGGCGTGGCAGCGGTACCCTGGGCAGGCAATCCCACTCCCAGAGTGGCGGAGGTTTATGGCGGTATGCTGAATGCCATCGGCCTGCAGAATCCCGGTGTGGATGTGTTTAAAGACCGGGATATTCCTTTTCTCAAGCAGTATGATACCAAAATTATTGTAAACGTATGCGGTCATACCGTAGACGAATATGTAGACTGTGTGGAAAAGCTTCGCGGTGTGCCTGCAGACATGCTGGAAATCAACATTTCCTGCCCCAATGTGAAGGCCGGCGGCATTACCTTCGGTACAGTAGCCAAGGAAGCGGAGAACGTGACCCGCAGAGTGAAGGAAGTGGCAGATAAGCCCATTATCATGAAGCTTACTCCGAATGTTACCGATATCACCGAGATTGCCCGTGCCTGTGAGGCCGGCGGTGCAGACGGCCTGTCGCTTATCAATACTTTGACCGGCATGAAGATAGACATAAATAAGCGTAAAATCCTGCTGGCCAATAAGACCGGCGGCTTTAGTGGTCCTGCTGTTAAGCCTGTGGCTGTACGTATGGTATATCAGGTGGCTAATGCGGTAAATATCCCCATCATCGGTATGGGCGGAATTTCCGGTGCTGAGGATGCGCTTGAGTTCATTATGGCAGGTGCGACCATGGTTTACATAGGTACTGCCAACTTCTTCAATCCACGCGTTACCATCGAGACCATCGAGGGTATCGAGAAGTACCTGGATGACAATCATATCGCAGATATTAAAGATATCAGAGGCTGTGTAAACGAACTTTCCGAAGGAAAGTGAGAAAAAGAACTTCGAAGAAGTTCCTGATAAAACGAACTTTCCGAAGGAAAGTGAGAAAAAGAACTTCGAAGAAGTTCCTGATAAAACGAACT
>JAZUHR010000056.1:0-14284 GCA_045641825.1 Lachnospiraceae bacterium | reverse complement strand
AACTCCTTGGCCCACAGAACGACATGGCTACGATCCGACTTCAACAGCGCTGGACGTTACCATCCAGGCACAGATTCTCGAACTCATCAATGACATCAAGGAAAAGAGACATCTTTCTGTTATTTTCATCACTCATAACCTGGGTGTAGTAGCCAATATGGCAGACAGAATTGCTGTTATGTACGCAGGTAAAATCGTTGAGTACGGTACTGCAGAGGAAGTATTCTATGAGCCTGCTCATCCATATACCTGGGCGCTCTTAAGCAGTATGCCTGACCTGGAGACTACAGACAAATTGCAGTCTATTCCGGGTACACCGCCTAACATGATTTATCCACCTAAGGGCGATGCTTTTGCTGAGAGAAATGCTTATGCACTTGATATCGACTTCGAACTGGAGCCACCTATGTTTGACATTACTTCTACCCACAGTGCCGCTACCTGGCTCCTGCATCCGAATGCACCGAAGGTAGAGATGCCACAGATTATTAAAAACCGTATTGAGCGTATGAAGAAGGGAAGACAGTAAGATGGAAGATAAAGAAGTATTATTAAAAGTCGATCATCTGCAGCAGTACTTCCCTATGGGCGGAGGACGCGAACTTAAGGCGGTTGACGATGTTAGTTTTGATATTTACAAGGGCGAAGTTTTCGGTCTTGTAGGTGAGTCAGGATGCGGAAAGACCACAACAGGCCGTTCCATCATCAGACTTTACGATATTACAGGCGGCTCTGTTTACTATAAGGGAGAGCGTATCTGCGCAGGTACCAGAAGTTACAGAGATGCCATCAAGCAGGCGAGAAAGGATTTTTCCGAGAAAAAGATTTCCAAGGAAGAACTTGATAAAATAATTGCCGAGAATAAAGAGGCAATCAAGCTTGCACAGAAGGATCATAAGAAATTTGCCCGTACACACAGCGGTCAGAACACAATTACCAATGAGATTCAGATGATTTTCCAGGATCCTATTGCCTCTCTTGATCCACGTATGACAGTTCATGATATTATCGCCGAAGGCCTTATTATTCATGGTGTAAAGGACAAGGAATACATCGATAAGCAGGTTTATGAGATGCTGGAAACAGTAGGTCTGGTACAGGAGCATGCTTCACGTTATCCTCACGAATTCTCAGGCGGACAGCGTCAGCGTATCGGTATCGCCCGTGCCATAGTAATGAAGCCTGAACTTATCATTGCGGATGAGCCGATTTCGGCTCTGGATGTATCCATTCAGGCACAGGTTATCAACCTTCTGAATGAACTGAGCGAGAAGATGGGACTCACCATCATGTTCATAGCTCACGATCTGGCTGTAGTTAAGTATTTCTCCAACAGAATCGGTGTTATGTACTTTGGTAAACTGGTAGAACTGGCAAGCAGTGATGAACTGTTCAAGCATCCTTTCCACCCATACACCAAGGCGCTGCTTTCAGCTATTCCTCTTCCGGATCCGATTACTGAGAAGAGCAGAAAGAGAACAGTGTACAATCCTATGCTGGATCATGACTATTCACAGGAAGGCCCCAGCTGGAGAGAAATTTATCCGGGACATTTCGTTCGCTGCAATTCAGCAGAGGAAGAGAACTTCCGCAAGCAGTACGAAGAGACAAAATAAAGGTTTTTAGATGAAAAGAGTAAAAAGATACATAATAACAGGAATAGTAAATCTGGTAGTATTGGCCGCGTTTGCATATTTCAGAGGGATTTTTACCGCACCGGACGGAGAGCATGTATATCATATTCTCTCTGATGATTTCTTTACGGTCGGTGTCCTTAATACAAGCATAGGCCTGCTATTGTGGGTCAGCAATGAAGGAGCCTTCGATATGCTGGGCTACGGAATGCGTTCTTTCTGGGGATTTTTCTTCAAAGAATTGAATAAATACGCAGACTATCAGGATTATAAGGAATCCAGACATGCAGTTTCTTTTCCTTTTGGCCATTTCCTTGCTTACGGTGTTTTATTCATCGCAGCAGCCTATGTATTTTTGAGACTTTATCAACTGGTATAGCTAAATATTTCTCATAGGAGCAGGCAGAGTGATGCCTGCTTCTCTTTTGTATTATTCATAACGCGGACTTTCTTTTGCAAACTTTTCGTTTAGATTTTACTTACATTTTGTTTAGAAATAATTTATTTTTTGGGAAGTTTGTGCTATAGTATACGGACCTAAGGGAATATATAATTTTCAAACTATGTAAGGAGTTATTGAGATGAAGAAAAGATTTAAGAAAAATCTTCTTTCGGTCATGATGACTATCGTGATGGTTCTTACTCTGATACCATCTACTTTATTCGGTCATGTGGCAGAGGCTGCTACCAGCAGCACAAGCGCACTTTACTATAATCCGGGACACAGAGACACTGTAGCTACTGAACTCAGTGACGCTGCCAAGGCTTATTATGAGAAGTTCGCTTATGATTACACAAAGATTGCAGACGGTTCCGTAGAAGTAGAGACTGCTGTACTTAGGACTGCTTTGGCAGCTTACATGCAGGCTACTCTGGAAAATATGGTATCCTACAGCAGTCTGCCTACATACTGGGCATATTCAGATGCACAGGATGGTAAAGCAGGTGTAACATATTTCTACACAGACGAAGTATCCACCTCTACCGGTGATTTGAATCGTGAGCATGTATGGCCTAAGAGTGCAGCCAGCTTCCAGGAGAAGAACGGTGGCGCAGACCTCCATCATTTGAGACCTGCTCATTCTACCGTAAACTCTTTCAGAAGCAATTACGAGATGGGCGAGTTTGACGAGACAGTAGGCGCTCAGGCTTGCTTTTACAATGGCAAAGTAGCCGGCTATAAAAAAGATAACCAGTTCGAGCCTCTGGAAAACGTAAAGGGTGACGTAGCACGTATTTTCCTCTATGTTTATCTGTGCTGGGGCCAGCCTAACCTTTTCCAGGACGTTCCTTCTTCCCTGCTTCCTGCATTTGATTCAGACGACAGCAAGAATGACGGTACCAAGAGAATCGAGAGCCTGGAGACTCTTCTCCAGTGGTGCTACGACGACCCTGTAGATACCTGGGAAATGAGCCAGAATGATATCTGCGAGATGGTTCAGGGTAATAGAAACGTATTCATCGACTATCCTGAGTACGCATGGCTTATCTTCGGTCTGGATGTACCTGAAGGAATCGCTTCCCCTGCATCCGGCAATGCTGAGCACGGCACATATGAGCCCGGCGACTTGTCCGATATCGATGCTATCGGTACCAAGGTAGAAATCGACGAGACCAAGGCTATTACACTTGCTGAGGCAAACAAGGCTGCTACAGGCTCCATCGTAACAGTAGTAGGCCAGGTTACAGCACGTTTCGGCCTCAATGACTCTCTTACATCAGCTATTATCACAGATGAAAACGGTGATGCTCTTCAGCTTTATTTTAACAATGCTACATTTAAGTACCAGATTGGTGATGTTATCGCCGTAAATGGTGCTATTTCCAATTATCATGGTGTAAACCAGATAAATACAGGCTTTGCTTCCAAACTTCTTACTGCTGCAGCAGATGCTGCTCCGGTGGCTCCTGCCGTAGAGGTGACAGTTGCAGAACTCAACGCAAATCCCGATCTCTACCTCAACAAGAACGTTGTTGTGAAAAATGTTGTTCTGGGTAAGCCGGACAGCACAAATCATACCGTTGCCATCGAGCAGACAATTGATGGCGTGACATCCACAATGAATCTTTACTACCCTGCTTCCTATCCAAGCGGTGTAGTTATGACAGACACAGTAGATATCTATGCTGTAGCATCCAAGCGTGATGCTGAGGCACAGCTCAGAGTAGGTTCATCCGCAAATTACGTTCTCGTTTCCAAGGGTGAGGGCTACCATGCTGACCTTACCACAGAGGCAGGCATTCTGGAGGCTATTTTCCTTCTGGAGTCCGGCCAGAGCCTGGGCCAGGCTGTTTCACTTACAGGCGAGATTACAAGCATCAAGACAGCATACAGCGCTCAGTACAACAATGTTTCCGTAAATATTTCCGTTGGCGGCAAGACTGTTCTTTGTTACAGACTGGCAGGCGGAAGTGACCTTAAGGTGGGTGATGTAATTACCGTTACAGGCGATATCACCAATTACAACGGCACAGTTGAGTTTGTAGCAGGTTCCACTTATGTAAAGAGTGGTGAGGCCGCTCCTACTAATACTCCTGTTCCATCTACAGCTCCTACAACTACTGCAGAGCCTACTGTTACAGCAGTTCCTACAGTAACAACAGTTCCTACTACAGCACCTGTTACGGCTGTAAACGGCGCTTATGTACAGATTACATCTATCGACCAGATTAAGAGCGGCGACAAGTTCGTCTTCTATGGTGTAAACAAGACTAATTCCGGTTCTTCAGAGTTTGCAATGAGCAAGGCTCTTACGTCAAACAGAGCAGTGGGCGTGGCCGTTGATTTTGTAAACGGGATGATTGTAGATCCTGCATCTGATATCGTATGGACCATTATCGTAAATGAGGACGGTACATACAGTCTCTACAGCGAGGCAGGTGCCGGATATCTGGCACTTAAGAATAACTCTACTAAACCATTTGTAATGGTTGCTGATCACGATAAGTATTGTGATTACACACTTACTGTAAAGGACGGCAACTTCAATTTCAGAGGTGTAGAGGTAAACAGAATCTTAAGTATCTACTTTACAGACTTCCGTGCATACTTTGATGGTAGTCAGGAGCTTCAGACACTGAACCTTTACAGATACACAGAGCCTACCTACAATCAGATTATCACAAAGGACCAGATTGTAAGCGGCAATAAGTTCATTTTCTACGGTGTAAACAAGACTAATAACGCTCCTACAGCTTTTGCTATGGGTAATGTCCTTAGTTCCAACAGATTAAATGGCGTAAGCGTTACTATTGAGGATGGTACGGTAATTGATCCTACAGATGCAATTATCTGGACTATCTACGCAAAGGACGATGATACCTACTATATCTACAACGAAGCACTGGACAAGTATCTGTCGCTTAAGAATGACTCTACAAAACCATTTGTACTGGTTTCTACAGTTGATAAATACTGTAATTTCACACTTACAGTGCAGGATGGCAACTTCCTTTTCAGAGGCGTAGAGGTAAACAGAAATTTAAGTATCTATGCTACAGACTTCCGCGCATACGCTGATGGCGCCAAGGAGCTTCAGACCATGAATCTCTATATGCTGAGCGTAAAGCCGGCTACTAATACAGAGCCGACTGTAACACCTGAGCCAACAGCAGTTCCTACAGCAACACCTACTGCAGTACCTACAGTAACACCTACTGCAGCACCGACAGCAACACCTACAACAGTTCCTACAGCTACTCCTGCTCCTACAGAAGTACCTGCATGGGATCTGACTACAGAAGAGGGTATCCTCGAAGCCGCATTCTCCCTGGCAAAGGGTGAGAAATTGGGCCAGGCTGTAACACTTACAGGTGTTATTACCGGCATTACAACAGCTTACAGCACACAGTACAAGAATATCTCAGTTAACATTGAAGTAGCAGGCAAGACAATTCTTTGTTACAGACTTGCAGGCGGAAGTGAACTTCAGGTTGGCGATAAGATTACCGTTACAGGTGATATCACCAATTACAATGGTACTGTTGAATTCGTTGCAGGTTCCACATACGTACTTGTAGCAGCACCAACCGCTACACCTGCACCAACAGCAACAAATACACCTGCACCAACAGCAACAAATACACCTGTACCTACAGCAACAAATACACCTGTACCGGTAACTCCTACAGAGTTACCGCAGACACCAACGGCTACGCCATTGGTAAAGCCAACAGCAACATCTACTCCTGTTCCTACAGAGGTACCTGCTGCAGAGAACAAGTTCCAGCAGATTACTACTCTTGAAGAGCTGGGTAATGGCGGTAAGTTTGTAATCTACGGCATTAACGGAAGTTATGCTACCGCTATGGGTAATAGCATCTCATCCGGCAAGGTAGTCGGCATGGATGTGGAAATCGTTGATGGCGTTATCACAAATCCTGCAGCAGCCCTTATCTGGACTTTGGAAAAGCAGGAGGATGGCAGTTTCACTCTTTACAACGAAGCAGCAAATAAGTATCTTGTAGTATCTACAGATAGCACAAGCGGTTTCAAACTGGTAGACTCTGCAAGTTCAGGCTTTACTGCAAGTGTTACATCCGGTAACTTCTTCTTTAAGACCACATGGTCAGGAAGCCAGAGAGGCATCAGCATTTACCAGAATGACTTCCGCCCATATGCAAAGAGCGCAGCAAAGACCCTGAATCTTTACAAAATGGTAGAGGAGGCTGTTGAGCCTACACCAACAAGCACACCTGTACCTACAGCAACAAGCACACCGGTACCTACAGCAACAAGTACACCTGTACCAACAGCCACAAATACACCACTTCCTACAGCCACATCTACACCTACTCCAACAGTAGTCGTAGTTCCTGCAGAGACTGTTATCTCAGCAGCTTGGGGTAATACCACACAGATTAACGTTACTGTTAAGAATGACACAGGAGCTGTGCTCAAGAACTGGAAGGTGAATGTGCCTGTGAATGGTGAGATTACAGCAGTTTACAGTGCAACACTTCTGGAAAAGACAGAAAATGGCTACACAGTAGGCGCTCCTTCATGGGATAAGAATATGGGTATCGGTGAGGTCAGAACCTTTACCATCGTTGTTAATTCCGAGAGTTCCGTTGTTCTGGGTGAGATTACGCTTATCTCAGAAGAAGTAAAGGCTGATCCGCTTTCCTTCACAGTATCTGATGTGAATGCTGGTAAGAGCGAGTGGTTTGGCGGTTTCGTAGCAAACGTAAGTGTTACAAACAACTCAAATACAGCAATTGACAGCTGGACACTCGAATTTGATTATGACGATGAGATTACAAGCATCTGGAATGCTATAATCGTATCTCATGTAGGCAATCATTACGTTATCGAGAATGCCGGTTATAACGGAACCATCTGTGCCAACGGAACAGTTTCCTTCGGCTTTACAGGTAAGCCTGCAAACGGCAGTTACTCAAAAGCAAAATTCGAGAATATAGTTCTTAAGTCAATTCAGTAAAAAATCATAGGGCGTTCCACGATGCTGGAGCGTCCTATTTTTTGGAATAGAAAAGTTAGCAGAAATATAATAATTACGTAAGAGTTAATTCCTTGAAGCCCACTTTTTTTAGGGTTAAAATAATGTTTATGCTTCACTATAATGGGAGGGAAAAAATGTTTAAAAAGAATAATCTTTCAAAAGCAGTTAACTCACTTTCACATCTTAAGCCTGAAAATTATGAGGCTGTAAGCCAGGATCTTAAGGACATGTATGCCCGTTTGCAGAAGGGCCGTCAGGCTTTTGCCAATGTATATGACCTGAATGTAAAGGCGGTAACCAGAGTCAGCGAAATGGATCTGGAAATCAAATTTTATATAAATCAACTCCTGGATATTGCAAAGTCTGTAGCGGATTCCAGCGATGAGATATATCATGCCGCAGCGGATGCTACAAGCGTTGCGGGTATCGTGTCGGGAAGACATGAAGATTTGACCAACACAATTTTGGAAGTGTCGGAAGAATCCGCAAATGTTTTAAATAAAATCGAGACGGGTCAGAATGAACTGACAGACATTCGAAATCTATCAGATAAGACTATCAAAGCATCTGAAACCATGAGCGAAGATATGGATAATCTTTCAGGTGTAATCAGTGAGATGACCAAGGTAATCGAGGGAATCAATGCTATTTCCTCACAGACCAATCTCCTTTCTCTTAATGCTTCAATTGAGGCTGCCAGAGCAGGTGAGGCGGGCAGAGGCTTCGCTGTGGTTGCAGATGAAATTCGTTCCCTGGCGGATGAGACCAAGAACCTTACCACCACCATGAGTGAATTCGTTGAGGGCGTGCGTGCCGCTTCTTCCAAGAGTGTGGAAAGCGTAGAGCAGGCTATCGTGGCTCTTAAGACGGTAAATGATAAAATCACTGAAGTTTGGCAGTTGAATGAGGAGAGCGAAAAGCACGTTGCTGCCATCACCGATAGCATCAGCAATCTGGCAGCGGTAAGTGAAGAAATCTCCAGTTCCATGAATGAGATTGAAGCCCGTTCCTGCGAAATTGAGGATTCCTGCAAGGTGCTTAGCGCAGATGCTCAGGAACTTAAGGAAATCGGCCACAATTCCGCGGAGGCTCTGAAGCCGATGGAAGCCGTTGAAGGTGGTGTTGACGATCTCCTTAAAAAGATGGGTAAGATGAGCGAAGATCCTTTCTATGCCCTTAGCAAAGAAGAACTCTGCGCTTATCTGGAGATAGGCGTATCAGCCCATAAGGCATGGGTGGAAAGACTGAGAAAAATTGTGGAAAGCGGCGTTATTGTTCCTTTCCAGTTGGATGGAAACAAGTGCCATTTCGGTCATTTTTATAATTCAATTGTGCCGGCAGTACCGGAGATGAAGGCAGTGTGGAAGCAGATTGGTGATGACCACCGCGCTCTTCACCATAGCGGTACTGACGTCCTGACTGCTGTTATCGACGGAAATCAGGAACGTGCAGAAAAACTTTTCAAAGAAGTTGAAGCAGAGTCCGAAGAACTGTTGGGATTTATGACAAGGCTTATTGACGGTCTGCGCGCATAATTGCGGAAGAAGGATTGGCGGAACTGTAAAAAGGAGAACCGGCCCCTATGGCTTTTAAGATAGTACGTAATGACATTACAAAAATGAATACGGATGCTATCGTGAGTCCTGCCTATTCAGACGGAGAAGATGGAGAAGAAAGACTTCGGGCCTGCTACAGAAACAGTCTGAAACTGGCCCGGGAGCAAGGAATCAGGTCAATTGCTTTTCCCTTGATTTCCACCGGTGCTTCCGGCTATTCCAAGGAAGAAGGTATCCGTATAGCGGCGGATGAATTTAATGATTTTCTGCTGAAGTATGACATGGAAATCTACCTGGTGGTAGGTGGAAACAGGGATACGGAAGCAGGGAAAAAATTATACCCGGGACTTCAGAGTTACATTGATAAGAATTACGAGGCTAACGACGAAAATGAAGAGTACGGAGCTTTTCTTGCAAGTGCGGTAGCGAAGAGTCGTAAGCAGGGTAAGCTGTTCGGAAGTTCTTTGTTTCAACTGAGAAGCAAGCCGATAGATGGGGAAAATAACAATCCTGAAAAGAAATGTATCCCGGCAGGAAAAAGCAGTGCTCCGGCAGAGAAACGAAGCCCGGCAGGAAAAAGCAGCATTCCGGCAGAAAACATTGCTTCTGCAGATATGTGCTGCGATGCAATGCCGGAAGCAAGGGAAGACGCCGATTTCGGCCTGAAGCACGAGGGCAAACTTAAGGAGAGAATGAGGCATCTGTCGGATACCTACTCGGAGTACCTTATGTATCTCATAGAGGAAAAGGGACTGGAAAATGCTGATGTCTATAAGAGAGCCATCGTGGACAAGAAGGTGTTTTCCAAGATTAAAAACAATCCTGATTATCATCCCCAGAAAATTACGGCGCTTTGCCCCTGTGTGGGCGCCATGCTTAACTTGGATGAGACAAGGGACCTTCTGGCCAGAGCCGGATATGCCCTGTCACCCTGCGACAAGACCGACGTTATTTTTTCCTACTTCATCGAGAACGGAATCTACGATATGATAGACTTGGATATCGTACTGGAAGAGTACGGTCTCCCTTGCATAATTGAATAAAAGTTAAAAAAATAAGGTCGCTTTCCCGGCGACCTTTTTTAATTTCCCTTTTGCTATAATGAGGCCAACAAATGAAACAAGTGTTTCAAAAGGAGAATAAGCGGGCGCTGAGTTCTCCATTCATTTCACTTCGTTAAATGAAAGGAGCAAATATGAGAAAAGGTTTAACAGAAGTTGTATTTATTTTAGACAGAAGCGGGTCCATGAGCGGCTTGGAAGCAGACACCATCGGTGGCTTCAATTCCATGATCAATAAGCAGAAAAAGGAAGAGGGCGAGGCTCTGATTTCCACCGTGCTCTTTGACGACCAAAACGACGTAATTTACGACAGAGTGCCTGTGGAGAAGGTAGAGCCGATGACAGACCGTGAGTATTACGTAAGGGGCTGTACGGCCCTTCTGGATGCTCTGGGAGGGGCTATCCACCACATTTCCAACGTACACAAGTACATTAGAGAAGAGGACAGGCCGGAAAAGACTCTTTTTATCATCACTACCGATGGCATGGAGAATGCCAGTCGTAACTACAATTACGACAAGGTGAAAAAATTAGTGGAGAATGCCAAGGAAAAAGATGGTTGGGAGTTCCTTTTCCTGGGAGCCAACATTGATGCTATTGAGGTAGCAGGCCGGTTCGGTATCAGTGAAGACCGTGCCTTGAATTACGAGTGCGACAAGGCCGGGACCAAACTGAATTTCCATGTGCTGGCGGAGACGGTGTCAGCAGTACGCAGATCCAAAAACAGATCCGAAGCCAGCGGGGCTATCAGTGCCTGCTGCGCTCCTATCAGAGAGGACTACGAGAAAAGACACCACAAGCGGGCTTGATTTTACGAGGGGATTTAATTATAATTGTGTTTCATTAAGATGATACTTACTTAAGGAGACACAGCATGAAATCTTTTTCTTTACCTCAAAAAATTACATCGGCAGCGCTTAAAATCATCGTATTTCTGTCAGCGGTAATCGGAACATTTTTGAGCGCCTATGCGGGCCGCAATTCCTTTATGGGTGGTCGCCATGTATTTATGTATTTTACCATTCAGTCCAATATCGCCATGGCTATAGTAGCCGCAGTCGGGCTGGTACTTATGCTTGGAAAAAAGGAAGTGCCCGGGGTATGGTACATCGTGAAATTTATTGCGACCGTATCCATCACGCTGACCGGTATAGTGTTCTGTTTCGTTCTGGCTCCCACCATGGGAAAATACGCATGGAACATACAGAATATACTGACTCATGTAGTAGTACCGTTGCTTTCTGTAGTAGACTTTTTTGTAACAGCGGTGAATTCTGAGATTAAGAAGCCCTTTGCGCTGACAGTCATCATCCCGCCTATCATCTACGCAGTATATGCAGGTATAGGCTATGTACAGAACTGGCAGTTCGCGGAAGGCATCAATTACCCTTACTTTTTCCTGAACTGGGGCAGCCCTGCCGGCGCCTTCGGTTTCACCAATGAGCTTCCTTTTATGGGCTGTGCATGGTGGATTCTGGCACTCTTGATTTTCTTAATCGTGGTAGGCTTCCTGTACCTGCTGATTGTAGATGGCCTGAAAAAAATGGTGAGAAAATAATTTTGTTAAAATTTAAGGCTTCTTTAATGTGATTTATGGATAAAATCGGATAGAATAACAAATGATTTATAATCGGTTTCAATTTAATTTGCACCGATTGTAGAAAACTTGTTTTGGGAGATTTTATTATGGGTAGAGAAGTCAGAGAAATCGACAAAGAATTGCGAGGCAGCAATCGACTAACGACGATATGTCTTTCGGTAGAAAGTGTTATTATCGTGGTAGCGTATATTGCGGAATTTTTGAAGCATGCAAGAACACTGGAATATGTTATTATGACATGCCTGTTCTGTGCAGCTACTCCGGTGGCTTCATGGGTACTTTACGTGAGAAAACCGGACAATAAGGTGATAAAGAATCTTTTGGGAATAGGCTTCACACTTTTTTATATATATGTTCTTTTCACCACGCAAAATACGTTGACATTTACTTATGCAATACCGATTATGATTATTGCATCGGCCTATGCGGATGCCAGATATTCTATGCTGGAGTCTATAGCTTTTGTAGTGGCAAATATAGGCCAGATTATTTACTTTTACGCCATCAAGGTATATGACAGTACTAATACTGCCAGCATGGAAATTCACCTGCTTATTGTTTTGCTTATTGCATTTTTTTCTTATTTCTCGGTAAGACGAGTTGAGATAAATAACAAGGAACGAGAGGCGCGTATAAGCAGCGAGGTGGAGAGAACCAAGACAATTCTTAACAGAATCGTGGCGGTATCAAAAGAGACCAACAACAATATCGACAGTGTATGTACCGAGATAGACTCTTTGGGGGATTCAATTAAGCAGACTGCCGGAGCTATGAAAAATGTTGATTCCGGAGCCCTGCATACTGCAGAGACCGTGATGGGGCAGATGAATCTGACAGAGGATATATCTTCGAAGATAGAGACTGTAACCAATAATTACACCGAGATTGAAAAAAATATCGGTGAAGCACTTGCTACAATTAAGGCAGGCAAGGGAACCATTTCTGACCTTGTTTCAAAGTCATCGGAGACTATTGATAAGGGAAATGCAGTAAATGTGAAGCTGGGCAATCTTAATGCTATCATGAGCAGCATGAATTCCGCAGTAGATATTATTTCCAAAATCACCTCCCAGACCAGCCTGCTGTCGTTAAATGCTTCCATTGAAGCAGCCAGAGCCGGTGATGCCGGTCGAGGGTTTGCGGTAGTGGCTACTGAAATTCAGAAAATGGCCAACAGTACTCAGGCTGCTGCAGGACAGATTCAGAACATGGTGGAAGATGTCTCGAATGCCATTGACGAAGTGGTTACGGTAACATCCGAGATGATTACCCAGATTATGGAGCAGGCCAAGACGACAGAAGCTACAGTGGAGAATTTTGAAAAAATTGAAGCCAATACGGATGCTGTCAAGGAATGTGCCGTGGCTATGTCAAATGCAGTCTCTATGCTTAATCAGTCTAATGGCGAGATTGCGGAAAGCATTTCCACTATTGCGGCTATTGCTGAGGAGGTTACAGCCAATGCAAATGATACATTGTATTCCTGTCAGGACAATTTGAATACAGTTGAAAAATTGCAGGAGGCAATGAGAACCTTAAGCAAGCTGGCAGCAAGTCTAAATGAATAAAAAATAACCGGGACCTGTGATATATTCACGGTCCCGGTGTTTTTTACTTGGGAGTATAGAAGCCTCCGGTGCTATGTGAGGAGATTATACCAGCCTCCGGTGCTATTTGATGGGCTTATACCAACTCGTTAAAGTCGGTATCCATGTTTGAAATCAGTCTGTAATCAGGGTAAAGGGAGTTGATTTCGGAAAGAGTCTTGTTGTAGACTTCCAAACGGTCTTTGGCATTAAGGCTGACTACGATGTCGAAGCGCATTTCATGGGTGTCCTTATTCATATAAAAGCCGTGAAGGCCGTTTACATACTCCTGCTTGCGGGCCAGAGAGGTGACTGTTTCACGGGCTTCGGCAATGTCTGCGTCTACGGTGTTGCGGGCGTAGAGGCCTACAGCACTCAGGATGATGCCGTGCTCGGCAATTACTTTTTCAGTGATACGGCGTATGAGGGTGTCCACTTCAGCGGCTGTAAGGGTGTCGTCAACTTCGATATGGACTGATGCCATGTAGCTTTCTGGACCGTAGTTATTGAGAACCAGATCGTAGGCTCCGTGGACTTCGGGGAATGAAGTGATGGTCTTTTTTACATCGATTACCAGCTGCACCTCGGCAGGCTCACCGATAATCTTGGATACGGTATCCTTAAGGGTGTCAAAGCCGGCCTTAATGATTACAAGGGAAATTACGGCTGCCAGGTAGACTTCCAGGGAGAGCCCCCAAATCATATAGATGGCAGCGGCGATAACAGTAGCTGTGGATACTGCAACGTCCAGGATGGCTTCCTTGCCGGAGGCTAAGAGGGAGTCGGAATTGGCTTTTTTACCCTGAGCCTGAGTAAAGAGGGCGAGGAAAAGCTTAACAGCGACAGCCACGATGATAACTATTATTGAAATTTTGCTGTAGGAAGGGGCCTCCGGAGTAAGGATGCTTTTAACCGATTCGATAAGTGAGGTGACACCTGCATAGAGGATAATGCCTGCAATCAAAAGGGAAGAGAGGTACTCTACTCTGCCGTAGCCGAAGGGGTGTTTTTTGTCGGCGGGTCTTCCTGCAAAGGCGGCGGCTACTATGGTGATAAGGCTGCTGCCTGCATCGGAGAGGTTGTTGATACCGTCGGTAAGAATGGAAATGGCGCCGGATACAGTGCCGATAATGATTTTGAAAATAGCCATCAGAACATTGGCTGCGATACCGATGATGCTGGTGCGCATAATAATTTTAATTCTGTTTTCCATATATATGCCTTTCTTTGTACAAAAGTGGAACGTGTACCATTTAAAGTATAGTAGGCTTAGAGGTAAAGGTCAATAAATCTTTGTAAAAGAGGAGGAATAAAAAATAGCCCTCAGGCTTCTCGTCTGGGGGCTTGGTTACTCAAAAATGTACTAGGTGCTATGCCGCCTGTCT
>JAZUHR010000055.1:0-9503 GCA_045641825.1 Lachnospiraceae bacterium | reverse complement strand
CAAGTTCCGGTTCCAGCCCGGAACTTGCAGGCTGTGTCTGTTAGTGTCTGTCCGTGAGCGGTCAACCTGACGGAATGAGTGTTCTGTAACGCTTGCATAAGGATTACACATCGCAAAAGCGTTTCGGAAGCTTCACAGCCTGCGGATACAGGTGGCGAGCCAAGGCTGCGAGCGGAGCGCAAAAAAGGACTTCGGAAATTTTCCGAAGTCCTTTTTTTTTGGTTTATGCTTTTACTTAATTTATTGCTTCTTATCTTTTTGCTTCTTATTCTTTCGCTGCTTATATTTTCGCTGCTTATTCCTTCGAATACTCGCTTCGCTTTCGAATAATCATTTCGCTCTTACAGCTTAATAATCTCTTCGCCATTCTGGCCGGACATGGTCATGTTTTTAATTTCAACGTTCTTTACGCCGTTGAAGTAGAGACCCAGCTTTCTCTGCTTTTCGATATCGCACATCATTGCAGGGAAGCCTTCTGCTGCGTCCTCCTTGAAGGTGAAGGATACATTATCGATAGTGATGCGCTCAATAGGCATTTCAGGCAGTCCGTAGAAAAATCCTGCAGCCCATTCGCAGTCTGTGCATTCCATATCCTTGAAAAGGAAATTGCCGAGGTAAGGAGTTCTCTCATCTACAGGAAGTGCTGTTTTCTGCTGAACATACTCACTCTTGCCGTCCGGATCGCAGAAGTAAAACATGTTGGTTACCAAAGGACACTTAACGTTATCCATACGGATATTGGAGAATTCCACACCGTCGACTATCGCTTCATTACCACGTCCGCGTCTGGTCTTGATACGAAGGCCTCTGTCGGTATGGCTGAAGTAACACTGGGATACAGTAAGGCTCTTGATACCTGCGCCCATCTCTGAGCCCAGCACCACGCCGCCGTGAGCGTACTCCATGAGACAGTTTCTGATAATGTGGTTGGTAGCAGGAGTCTTGTACTTCTGGCCCATATACATCTTGCCGGACTTGATGGCGATAGCGTCGTCACCTACGGAAAATCTAATGCCCACATATCTTACGTCATCGCAGGACTCAGGGTCGGAACCGTCTGTGTTCGGTGAATTTGCAGGTGCATTGACCACGATATCATAGAAATAAATATGCTGTGAAAAGAATGGGTGCATATTCCATGCGGCGGAATTCTGACCGGTAACGCCGTGGAATACCACATTTTCACAATTATTCAAAAACACCAGCTTCGGTCTGGCTACAGGACGTCCCTTGGGGAAATTCCACCAGGTGCTGTTATTGGCATTACCGTCAATAACGCCCAGGCCTACTACCTTAACATTTTTCGCATAGTATGCGCTTACGAAGCTCTGGGAATGGGGATAAGGATCGCCCTCCCAGGAAGAAATCTGTACCATCTCGCCTGTCTGGGGATCCACAATCTCGCCGGGCAGGGTAGGATAATGAGACTCATCAATATCGCCCAGGAGGGTAGCACCCTCGCAGAGCTCCAGAGTCATATCGCTCTTCAGCATCAAGGGGCCTGTATAATAGGTACCTGCAGGCACCTGCACTCTGCCGCCCGTCGGACAGCACATAATCGCCATCTGGAGAGCCAGCTTATCGTTGGTCACGCCGTCACCCTTGGCACCGAAATCCTTTACGGATATGCAAGCAGTCTCGCTGTCTGTCTTAAAGGTCAGGCTGCTTTCCTGACCGGCAAAAACAATACTTGCCTTGTACTCGGTATTTGGAGTCAGATTATAGAAGGAAAAAACATTCTTTTTGCACTTCTGAACTTCTGTCCCGTTTAAAAGCACACTGTATTCCTCTTCGGAATAGTAGGGGGCGCTGTTCTTCAATTCGAAGCATGCTGATACTGATGAAGTAAAAATACAATTAAAGTCCATAATTTCACCTTTGCTGCCCTAATGTAGAGCCAATTTTAGTTTGCCGCCTCGTCCGCTCTTAATGACGAAGCAAATTCACGTGGTCCGATTCCGTATTCTGTAGTAAATGCCCTGTAAAAACCGGCATAGTCCCTAAAGCCGCACTGAGTATAAACATCATAGGGCTTATCACCATTGGCCAGCATCTGGCGGGCGATTTGAACACGTTTTTTCTGAATATATCTGTAAACACCCGTACCCATCTGCTTTCTGAATTCATGGGAAAGGTGATACTTACTTACAAAAAGCTGCTCAGCGATTTCCTCCAGGGATAGCTGCTCGCCATAGTGAACATTTATATAATCAATAATATCTGTAATAAGCTTGCTGCCGCTTTCCTGCTCTTTCTTGGCCGATGTATCCATATCCGCCAGGCGGTTTAATAGCACCAGAAGCCTTGAAATCAGCGATGTCTCCATTACGTCGATACCGAAGCCGGTGGAATCAGATTCCTTATAGATATCATCCATGAGCTTCTTAATCTCCGGCTTGTATTCCGGTGGCACGCGCAGCTGATTGCAGTAGCTGTCCCTTTCCTTGTCCAGACATCTGCCCAGATTTGTACTCATGGTTGAAAGTCTGGTCAGCATGGCCGGATCCAGCCACAGTACATAACGCTCGTAGGCGTCAGCCTCTTTTTTTATGCTGACCTGATGAAGCTCCATAGGATTTAAGAAAAGTATATCTCCCGGCATTACGTGGTACATACGCCCCTCGATTGCGTAGGTGACATCACCGGAAATCAGATAATAAATCTCATAAAAGTCGTGATGATGAAGCTCCACATCCTCCAAAAATGTGTCCCTTTTGTGCTGAATTTCAAAATCCTTGCGATTCATCACCTGTCTTGGATTGTATGATTGTATCCTGCTCCCCATTGGTACAATACTCCTGTGTGAATAGTATAAATTTAACCCGCTAGAAAAAAATAATGCCGGGAAAGTATCCCGGCATTCCTATTATTCGCTAATTACGTTCTCTGTTTCAGCATCGAATAAGTAGATATACTTATAAGGGATAGCGAAAGTGATATTTGAATCAATCTCAGGGGTCTCATGTGGATCGATCTTTAAGATTGAAGAAACGCCCTCGATGTCGATGTAAACGTTTGTATTATCTCCAAGAAGCTCTGTAAGCTCTACAGTAGCATCAATCTTTACAGCGTCATTCTCATTTTCAGCACCTGTAAGAACAATATGTTCAGGTCTGTAACCAAATACAACCTTCTTACCTTCTAATGCATCAACAGTCTTCTGGCTTCTGAACTTATTAAGCTCGATAACAGTCTTACCGATCTGGATACATCCATTTTTAACTTCTACATTGATGAAATTCATAGGAGGCTCACCAATGAAGCCGGCAACGAACATATTTACAGGATTGAAGTAGAGCTCATACGGAGTACCTACCTGCTGGATATAACCCAGCTTCATAACTACGATTCTGTCAGCCATGGTCATAGCCTCTGTCTGATCGTGTGTAACGTAGATAGTGGTAGCACCTGTCTGTCTGTGAATCTGAGTAATCTCGGATCTCATTGTAACACGCTGCTTAGCATCCAGGTTGGAAAGAGGCTCATCCATAAGGAAGATACCTACCTTACGAATAATAGCACGTCCAACGGCTACTCTCTGACGCTGACCACCGGAAAGCTCTCTGGGCTTTCTGTCCAGATAATCTGTAAGGCCAAGAACCTTTGCTGTTGCCAGCACCTTCTGCTCGATGATATCTTCATCTACGCCCTCAAGGTTCAGACCAAAGCTCATATTGTCATATACGGAAAGATGAGGATAGAGAGCATAGCTCTGGAATACCATGGCAATACCTCTGTCTCTTGGGCTCTTCTCATTTACTCTGACACCATCGATCATGAATTCACCTGCAGAGATGTTTTCAAGACCGGCAATCATACGAAGAGTAGTGGACTTACCACAGCCTGAAGGTCCTACGAATACGATGAATTCACCTTTTTCAATATCAAGATTGAAATTGTGTACCGCATGGAAACCATTAGGGTAAATCTTATTGATCTCAGATAATGTAATGTATGGCATACTTATCTCCTATTTCCTGCTTTTGCATCCTCAAAAATTTTCTTAATTACATTTTTAACCAGGATAAACAACATATCTATCCCCAGAACACATACACCGAAGAATAAAGGCTCGGCCTTCAAATATATCTGACCTTCGGTATTCACAATATTGTTCCAAACAATATTGATAATGTTATAAATATAAATGACAATGTAAAGAAGCACACCGCCATATATAACATTCAAAAACAATGACCAGAACTTTCTTACCGAGATAAACATATATTTATCCCAAGCCCTGTCATAAGGCTCGAAATGCTTTAAAACATTATTGGTAAGAAGGTCTGTGACTGCACCCAGCGCCATTCCCAGTATAATCAGGAGGTCTATCTGGCTGGGCACTACAGTACCAAGTCCGAAGCCAAAGAAGAAATATGTTGCACCTGCGAACCACCATTTGAAAAAGATGACCTTGATAGGATCCGGTATTTTGAACTTGGTCTTTTTACCGCTGACCTTGTCTATCTCATCCTGTGATACCTTCGGTGCACTCTCCTTGCTGGCATTTACCAGACGGGATACCGCATCTTTATTAATCTTGTAGTACTCGGAAGTCTCTTTCTTTTCCTCTACCGGTACATTCTTATTTTTCTTTTTTGACATTACTCTTCTTCTACGTCGATAGCAGACATATTGCCGCTGTATTCAACATCAATATTGGTATTGATCTTTCTAAGGAGCGCGCCGTAAACAGGTACCAATGCGATAAGCACTGCTGAAACAAGGATGAGGATAACGTGTACGGTTACAACACCCTGAGCCTCAAGAATAAACTTGTTCTTCTCAACGATTTCTGCAAAGTTCTCTCTGGCACTTGCTGCTACAATACGTGCTCTATAGTTGAAATCAGATACGATGATAATGACAAACATAGCATACATAAGGCCAATCATGATGAAATTCGGCTTCTTTCTCTTTGGGAAAGAGTTCAGGAAGCAAACGAAAATCAACAGTGAGAAAAGCATTGTAGCAAAGCTGCTGAGTCCCATGTTAGGGCCCTGAATATATGCTGTAGTATCTGAAATCTTTGTAAGATTAAAGGAATAGTATCCAAATGCTATGATTAATGCAACAAATGGAATATTCTGAGGGCTTCTCTTAAGAGCTACAAGCCTTTTTCTAAAAAATTCTTTCATTGTACTGCTCCTTTATCGAATAGCATTTGATGTTTCTTTATCGAAGAAATGAACATGGTTAAACTCAACCATTACTTCATCGCCCGGCTTAAGTGTAGCCCACTCACGGAACTTACAGGTAAGCTTGGTATTACCCACACGGCCATGAACCAAAGTGGTCTGACCCAGATTTTCATTAAGATTTACCTTGAGCAATACGCCTTCGTTACCGCTGGCACGAACTGCATTCTCAGGTCTAACGCCCAGTGTTACTTCCTTACCCTCGTATGAAGCAAGTTTAGCCTTCTGCTCATCGTTAAGCTTGTATGTAACATCCTGGCCTACGAATACGCCATTTTCAATCTTGCCTTCAACGAAATTCATAGGAGGAAGACCGATGAAGCTTGCTACGAAAATATTAGCTGGTGTATCGTAAAGCTCCAGTGGAGTACCGATCTGCTGAACATGTCCCATTGACATACATACAATTCTGTCTGCCAGTGTAAGAGCTTCTGTCTGGTCATGTGTAACGTAAACCATTGTAGCCTTAAGTCTCTTATGAAGGAGAAGGATCTCACGACGGGTAGCACCACGAAGCTTTGCATCCAGATTGGAGAGAGGCTCGTCGAAAAGGAATACCTTTGGTGTACGTACGATAGCACGTCCCATGGCTACTCGCTGACGCTGACCACCGGAAAGCTGTGCAGGCTTCTTATTCAGCTGGTCAGTAAGACCAAGAATCTCAGCTGCTGCCAGTACCTTCTCATGAATTACATTCTTGTCCTCTTTTCTAAGGACCAGTGAGAATGCCATGTTTTCATAAATTGTCATATGAGAATAAAGAGCATAGTTCTGGAAAACCATTGCTATATCTCTATCCTTCGGAGGCATCTGTGTGATATCTCTGCCGTCAATAATGAGGTTACCCTTTGAGATATCCTCAAGACCGGCTACCATTCTAAGTGTAGTAGACTTACCACATCCGGATGGTCCTACCAGAACAATAAGCTCTCCGTCTTTAACGTCCAGGTCGAAATCATAAACCGCCTGAACCTTGTTATCATATATTTTTTCCAGATGTCTGAGCTGTAAACTTGCCATTTTACTTATCTCCGGTTTCTTATAGTTTGATGAAAATTAATTTATTTCTCTGCTACTCCGATTTCCTTCAGGTAAGCGTTAAGAGTTCTTGTCTTAATGATACCGCTTATTCCGGCAATAACACAAAGGGCACCGGAAATTAAGAGACATGCCAGCACAAATGTAAATTGTCCCTTGCCCATAACCAGGGTCTCAACATTTTCATTAAGAACCTTATCAAACTGCTTAACAATAGCAGTGGAAGCCTGCTTAGGAATGATGAAAATTCTTACGAACTGCATAGCACCGATTAGTATAAGTGCTACGGAATATCCGAAATGATAGTTCTTAACGCCTTCCGAGCAAAGGAAAGCTGTCATAAGAAAAAGAAGATTATATACGATAGATACACCGATAATCCATTTGTAATAATAGTTACCGACATCTGACTTATAAATACTTACAAAGTAAAATACATTTGCAAGAATCGCAAAGTAAGTAAGTGTGGATGAAAGGGAATTCTTGGTATATCTGAGACGGTCTTTTTTAATCTGCTTAACGTCCATACTTTATGCCACTTCCTTTCCGCTTGCGATGAGTTTATTTTCAGCGCTTGTTACGCTTATTTTCCAAATTAAATTCACTACCAGTAGTACAGTAGCTACTAACACCAGGCCGAATACAAAATAACTTGCGTCGAACCAGAAAAGCTTCTTATCGGCTGATGTGTCCCAGATTTCTGCCCACATTTCGAGAGCTTCAAAATCAAGGTTCAAATACTCTGCTCTGTAAACCATTACGTTCTTAAGAGCCCAGATTGATGCTGCAACATTCGCTACAACAGAAAGAGCAATAGCAAAATAGTTGCCAATGTAATACTTTCTTCTGGTATGTGTATTCATAATCATCATGAATACTGATACCAGGATTAAACCAATGCCTACACCTGTAAGCTGCTTATTAAAAGGCTGAATATGATAAAAGACTTCCGCGCCCGGAACATACGCTGACTCGAAATCTTCAGGATCCGGAATCATGATGTAAAGCTGATCATAAAGGTCTGTAACCATTCCGAGAGAGTATATAAAAACTACAGCGCTTGCAATAAGCACCAGATAGCATACTATTGTCTGAAACTTCATTTGACTTTTATACATGAGAATAGCCTCCAAGATGTAATTGACTTACATCTGTTTTTTAAATATCGCGGGAGACCATTACAGTCTCCCGCTTTTTAGTTTTTTAATCCGGTCTAAGAATTAGTTAGCCTTGTAGAAAGCCTCAAGCTTTGTCCAAGCGCCCTGCTTAAGTGCAAGGTACTGCTTACCGTTCATATCGTTTGTTACAGTGTTGATAACTTCAGCCTGAGATGTAAGACCCTCACCCTTGTAACCATTTACGATGATATCGCAGAAGATGTTGGACTTACCCTTAGATGTAGAGAAGCCATCGTTAAGAGTTGTGTATGTCTTAAGTGTATCGTTCTCAACCTTAGTGTTAGGAAGAACTGTAGGAATAGATGTGTACCAAGGATTCTCGCAGATAGCAAGCTCAGGGTGCTTAATTGTACCAAGGCCGATAGCTGTAGAGATGTAACCAGCACCTTCCTTACCTACAACAGATGTACACTGATACTCGAATGCCTGGCTCTTTACGAAGGAAAGAGTAGATCCCAGATAGAAACGAGCATAGTTTGTGTAGTTACCGGAAGCCTTGGACCAAAGCTCCTCGAATGTAGCTGTAGCGATCTCAGGCATCTGTGTGCCGTTGAAGTTGAATGTTACATATTCACCCTTAGCGTCTGTCTTGATGAACTCATCAGGACCGTAGGACATAAGGATCATACCCTTATTGGAGTAAGCATAGTCAATAAGCTTAAGAGCTGCCATAAGCTTGTCGTTGTTACCTTCAACGCCAGCCTTGGAAATAGCCCAACCATCAGTCTTTACAGATCTCCAAGACTCTGTAAATCTCATGTAAACGCCAGCATCGCTGGAGCCATCGAACCAGCGAGCTACAGGCACCATAACTGCCATGTACTTCTCGTTCTCCTGGAGCTTTGTATCGTTCATGATTGTCTGGGTCTGGTTGTAGTCGTAAGACATGAAACCAAGATCCTTCTCAAGCATTACGGAAGACTTACCTGTCTCATCGAAAGCCATGAAGGACTCGGAGATGAGGCCTTCCTGAGCCATAGCGTTCATTCTCTCAAGTGCTACATATGTATCAGCCTCGGAACGAGCGTCATGAAGCTTACCATCTGTACCAAGGTAGAGGTAATCCATTCTGGACTCAAGACCACGTACGCCAAAGAGTGTACCTGCGAATCTGAACAGATCTACACGTCTCTGTGTATTACCATCCTCACGGGAGAAGAGGCCATAGATTGTATCTGTACCATTAAGTGTCTTAGCATTTGCTACTACGCAACGAAGAAGAGCTACGAGCTCGTCTGCGTCCCAAGCTGCATTCTGACCTACGAAGAGAGCAGAACGTGTTGTACCATAGTAACCGTTGTATGTCTTGTCGATGTACTCACGAAGCATGTTAACAGCCTCAACGCCTGTCATGCCGTCCTTAGCGTTCATCTTCTCAACGATGTTACCATAAGCAGAGTAATCCTTAGAAATCTTCTCTACTGCAGAACCGTCAGCCTTAACAACGTCGATATCAACCTTACCTGTTGTAGGCATATATGGCTTGTAAACGTTTGTCTTAACTGTGCCGGACTCAGCTGCTGTGAACTGGCCCTCGCCATCAAGAAGCTTAACTACCCAGTCTGTTCTCATAAGAGGCATACGCTCGATATCGTTAACACCATCGAAGTATGGGGAGAAGTAGATAGCGCCTGTCTTGGTGTCACCTGTGATAGAGAGCTTAACAATAGGGTTAGCCTCAAGGTAAGCCTTGAAGTTAGGCATCTTGTCAAGGTAATCAGCGATGTTTACAAGGTAGCCGCTTACGCCGTACTCAGAAAGTGTAGCTGCAGAACCTGCAACCATATCTACCTGATCAAGCTGCTCTTTCCAGTAATCGAATTCCTTGGAAGCAGAACCTGCGCCTGTCCACTTGTCCTCGAACTTAATGTCAAGACGCTTCTCAATCTCTTCCCAAGTTGGCTTTAAATCGCCTGTATGGTACTCTTTGCCATTTGCAAGTGTGATACCATCCTTAGCTGTGTCAGCATCGAAAGAAATACCTGTGTTCTTGTTGTTGTAACCACAAGCCATACGAAGAACCGTACCCTTTGTGAATACAAGATCCGGAGTCTCAAGGTCAAAGTCGGATCGTAGCCATGTCGTTCTG
>JAZUHR010000054.1:0-5277 GCA_045641825.1 Lachnospiraceae bacterium | reverse complement strand
GGATGCATTAAGAGCAAGAATATTGGAGCGGGATGCATTATTGCTGATAGTCTTTACTATGCTGTTAGCACTCTGAATATCTGCTCTGACGCTTTCAGTCTGACCTGACATATTGTTAAGAGCTGAACCCATTTCAGTAATCTTATCAATAACGGTTTTTACTGAATTTTCGATGTGACCGATAGTGTCCGCAAACTTTTCTGCAGTATTCACTACCTCTTCCTTTTCACTGGCAGGATGAGTATAAATAATAACGCCTTCTACTCTTCCAGCATCCTTGATAGGCACGAGATAGCCTTCAAAGGCCACTCCCATGACTTCCTTGGCCAGGTAATTGTACTTCCTTTTTCCTGTCCGGATAACCTCATCGTAGGCTCCGCTGGGATCATCCATGTGATCGCCGATTTCTTTGACCGCATCACTGTTTGGAGGCCCCTGAAATGCCAGAATAGTACCCTTGGCGTCCATAACTGTAACTCTCGCGGTATCATCCAACATCTCATAAATAGTTGGCATTACCTCGATTACCTTCATTACTTCTTTGTTCACACCGGAAAAGTCATATGCCATATATGTGCCCTCTTTTCAAAAATTATATATGGACATTTCAGCATAATGAACACGGTTGCATTTCATATATTTTTATAAAAAAACTTAAAAATGTTCAAACAGATTTTACTCTTCTTCCTCGTCCTCGTGGGAAATGGAGCGCATATTATTGAACCACAAATAACTATATATCACAATGGCTATAGTCAATGCAAAGCGCAGGAAGGTTACTCCCCAGAAGGAAAAGGCAAACCAGTTAATAAACAAAGGATATATCATATTGGCCAGGAACTGCATTCCCAGAGCAATTAAAAGGTACTTTATAATTTTTCCCGAAATATAGCTGGTCTGCACAATTAATGCAATCCCCAAAAAGACGCAGGAATTCAAAAGCATGCTTATCAGCGTCACAAGCAGGGTCTCAACATTAACAGGATACACTGACTCACTGGGTTGCAGCCAGTCCAGCAGCATCTCTATCTGATTTTTTCCACATGCCAGACTGTTATTAATCCAGCAATAGCCAAGAGCATATGTGAGCATCTTCCAAAAGCTGCTTCGGCACTTGGCCAGAAGTAAGAGCAGCAACACCACTATAACGGTGATAAGTGCATTAAACAGGGGGTAAAAAACAACATCTCCGAAAAAACTGTATCTTAAGGATATAAAAAAATCCATTTTGCTAAATATAAACCGCTCCCAGAAGGCCTTAATTACCACATCGGCCAACAAGCAGGTAAGTATTCCCACCAAAAAAGAGCGAAAAACCCTGCGTCTCTGGGCTATAAAGCTGGTGGCTACCAGGGGAACTAAAAAGCAAACAAAGATGTTTATAAGCACTATCACTTTTGCTGATAAAAGCATAAATCGCTCCTCCCGCTATTCCAAAAGTGAAGAAATCAAAGGCTATTCATCAGAAGTCGTGAAGCAAAGCATCTATCTCTTCCCCGGATAATTTGCGGCAATTTTTGTCATGAATTGAATATACACTGTTGCAGACATTTAAAACCGTAGGTCTGTGGGTAGTCACAATACAGGTTCTGGGGTAATCATCTGCCATAATGTTCTTAAGGACTCTTCTTTCCAGTTCCATATCCAGGGCAGAGGTCGCCTCATACAAAAGCAAAATCGGAGATTTTCTGAGCAAGGCTCTGGCTATAGCTATACGCTGAGCCTGACCTTCTGAAAAGCCGCCACCGCGCTCCTTTATCTCACTGTTAATCCCTTCAGGAAGCTTCTCTATAAAATCCCAGGCACAGGCCATTTTAAGAGCATCTATGATATCCTCATCAGTGGCATCCGGCTTAACATTTCTCATATTCATGGCAATAGTACCGCTGAACATGGTATTGCCCTGAGGGACATAGGCCATAAGCTGTCGCACTGATGCGCTAAGCATCATACTCTCACCATCCTCCGGTAAAGTACGTCCTGCACATATGTAGCCTTCTCCGGACTTAGCATTTATTATGGACAAAAGATAGCGAAGCATCGTAGTCTTTCCTTCTCCTGAAGGCCCTACAAATGCGATGGTTTCCTTAGGGAAGGCATCTACATTGGCGTCAATAAAGATGTCATCGCTATTTTTATAAGCATAGGAGACACCTCTTACGTGCAATCCCACCCCATCCTGACAATGTGTCTCGAAAAATTCTTTTACTTCCTCTTTCTGGCTGTAGTCTTCCTTCGGAAGCCCGGTCACCTCCATCAGTCGTCTGGCTGAATTCCCCAGAGATATTGTGGCAGGGAACAGGCTCAGCAAGTCATTTACAGTACCTGAGAGTGTAGTGGAGAGCCCCAGGAACATGGTCATGGTACCATAAGTAATAGCGCCGCTCCAAACCTTGTAAACACCCCAGCCCTGAGCAGAATATGATACCAGCATAGCTACCACGGTAAGCAGCATGGAGTTCATAATAGTCATTTTCTGATAGCGAATCATGGTATTGGAGTATTCCTTCTGCAGTTCCTTTAAGCGATCCACATATACATTAAGCATATCAAAGGCCTTAAGAGTCTGGATATTGCCGAAGGCCTCCTGGTTAAAGCTGGAAATATGGGTATTTACCCTAAGGGTACTCATGTTACCCTTACGCATTCTTCTCAAAGAACTTCTTGATATGAAGATACTTATAGGTATGCCCGCAATGGCAAAAATGGCAAAGGATGCATCGTAACGAACCACCATTAAAAGTGCCGAAAAGAAGCGGAAAATAAAAATAATCAGATTGGGGAAAAGGCTTAAAATACCGCTTGACACCACAGATACATCACCGCTCCATCTGGTCATAAGATCTCCGGAATGATAATCAGACAAGGCCTCCCACTCGGAACTCATAATTTTCTCAAAAACGTCAGCCTTAATGCTGTTGCTGACACGAATATTGATTTTAGTGGAAATCAGTGATGAAATCTGGCTGATAAAGGCGCTTCCCAGAGTAATACCTATCATCGCGCAGAAGGTCTTTAATAATTCTCCGGTCTGATGCCCCGTAATTATATCAACCAGGTCTCTGGAAACCAGACTACTGATAAGGGATACCACCGTGCCCGACAAGCCTAGTAACGTATAAATAATTATTAGCCCAACATATATTTTTGCATAAGAATAAACCCAACGTATCTCTGCACGTAGGGTTTTCAGTCTGCCTTCCTTTATTCTGTTAAAAAAGTGTTTTATTCTCGAAAGCACATTTCCCTCGATTGTAAAAAAGGCACCATCACTGGTGCCTAATAGTCTTAATTATGATGTATAAACGCCTGTGCAGTGAACGCTACATGGCATCTGTACGCCTGTCTGTCCTACAGCACCTACAGCCCCGCCCGGCTTCTTGCACTTAAGCTGCATAACGAACTGAATATCCTCACCCGGATTAAAGTGTCTGCCTACTCTGGCCAAATCGAAATGATTCTCGGACAAATTGGATAAAATGAGGCATCCATCACCGGGAATAATGGAATCCAGTCTGAAGTCCCTGATGAAGAAGGACATATGAATATTATCACCGGAGTCTTTTCCGTAATTATGAATATGAATCTTAATCTCAGAATGAGAACCGGAATTATGATTGCACCATTCTGTCTCTACCTTAAAATCACCATTACCACCTGAAGACTCATATTCCTTCTCAGGAGTAGTGGGTATAAGACCACTGGCTGCATATACAGGCTCAATATATAAATTATTTACCTCTACCAATTCAGGCATCTGAAACTCTTTCATAATATCTCCTTTAACAACGTGAAAAACTGATGACTCCACCGGGAGTCTAATTTCCATGATCCCTACATATAATGCTACTATCACTAATATTGGTAAAATTATATCTACCTATATGACTAAAGTCAACAAATTAATACATTTTTGTAAGAATTATGCCTTTTTCAGCCAGATCATTCACGCATGCCTCTATCATTTTACGAAAGTCACCGGCTTCGCTGTCATCCACCTCGAATAATACTTTAAGCCGACTTAGCAATTCGTCGAATGTACTCTCCTGCTCCAGCTGAGACAAAATAGTATAGGTCTCCGGACTGATTTTGTAGACAGAAGCCTTATCTACAATCTTTTGCCCCACAGGCAAAAGTACGTAGGTGTCTTCAATTTTTCTGAGATAAAAATTATCAGAAAGAATCATTTCCTATATGCTCCTATTCTTCTCCTATTTGCTTCTATTCCTGTCCTCAATATGCCTTCGCATCTTTTCGGCCGCCTCTTTGTCCGCTCTGCAGAAAAGCTCGGCCACCTCCACCTTCCTGCATACTTTCTCCACTTCCGTCAAGGTCAACTCCATAAGACTCTTGGTCCAATTAGGCGACAGGCTTTCCGCATTTACATTAAGAACGCTGTCTACATACCGCAATGATCTCACTTCATTTTCAGGGGCTTTTCGGATAAAATATATGCCCTTAAGCGGAACGCAGATACTACTATAAGCTTCGGAGGTGCCGCACCAGGGCAGTCCTGCCACCAGGTATTCACCATTTTTTTCGAAGATCACTGCAATATCTCCGTCTATAATGTCGAAATCAATCCCGGCCTCTGCCCACATTGCAACATGCGTGGACTTGCCGGCGCCGCTGCATCCGGAAAAAACGTAGCCACAGTCTCTGTACTTTATGGATGCCGAATGGATAGCAATACGCCCATACTGCTGGGCATAGAAAAAAAATACTTCGCGAAAAGCATTGGTAAATAAATCTTCTTCTGTAAGTCCCAGTTCATTGGCTCTTACATGTGCCCCCCGGGGCACCTCAGAATCATCTGTATAGATCACACCTGTTTTTTCGTTTTTCAAAATATGGATTCCTACTACCTTCACGTCATTGTAGGTGACCAGGGTATAGTGGTCCGAGGCCTCATATAGGCTCATGAATGATGTGTACAGAAGCAGCTTTTCATTAACCGTATCCTGCATAAGGTGGTACATTTTATTAGCATTATCATCAAAAATAATGCTCAGGTCGCTGTCTTTTTCTGATGCACACCCTTCTTCAAACAGCTTAAAATTATCGCTCAAATATTTTTTTGTATTGGTAGCCACATTCAAATCGGCTATTTTATAGAAGTATTCACTTGTCTTTGGCATTTAATTTACCCTTACTATCCGATCCTCGCCTAAGAATATTGCTATAATTATATATTTTTCACCCCGGCAAAACAATAAACTTTAATATAAGAATCCCGAAAAAACTAGAGAAGTCCCGCCCTTTTACAATCAAGTAAGT
>JAZUHR010000053.1:0-5629 GCA_045641825.1 Lachnospiraceae bacterium | reverse complement strand
AGATGCCAAAGAGAACTGATATTAAGAAAATCCTGGTAATCGGCTCCGGCCCTATCGTTATCGGCCAGGCAGCGGAATTCGACTATGCCGGCACACAGGCCTGCCTCTCACTTCGTGAGGAGGGCTATGAGGTCATCCTCTGTAACTCCAATCCTGCTACTATCATGACAGATCAGGTAATAGCGGATAAGGTCTACATGGAGCCTCTTACACTGGAATTCATTGCAAAAATCATCCGTATGGAGCGTCCTGACGCTATTTTGCCGGGTATCGGCGGACAGACAGGCCTGAATCTCGCTATGCAGCTGGAGAAGAAGGGCATCTTAAGAGAGTGTCAGGTAGAGCTCTTAGGCACCCGTTCTGACTCCATAGAGAGAGCAGAGGATAGAGAACTTTTTAAGGAACTCTGTGAGTCTCTGGGAGAGCCCGTGCTTCCCTCCATTATCGCAGAGGATATGGAAGCAGGTCTTAAGGCAGCGGAAGAAATCGGCTATCCTGTAGTACTGCGTCCTGCTTTCACCCTGGGTGGTACAGGCGGCGGCTTCGCTGAGAGCGAAGATGAATTCAAAATCATTATGAAAAATGCTCTGGCTCTTTCTCCTGTTCATCAGGTACTGATTGAGAAGAGTGTAAAGGGCTATAAGGAGATAGAGTACGAAGTAATCCGTGATGCCAATGATACAGCTATTACTATCTGTAACATGGAAAATCTGGACCCTGTAGGTGTTCATACCGGTGACTCCATAGTATTTTGTCCATCCCAGACCCTTACCAATAAAGAGTATCATATGCTGAGAGACTCAGCTCTTCGTATTATCAGAGAGCTTAAAATCGAGGGCGGCTGCAATGTTCAGTTTGCATTAGACCCCAAGAGCTTCCGGTATTATCTGATTGAGGTTAACCCCAGAGTTTCCCGCTCATCGGCCCTGGCCTCCAAGGCTTCCGGATATCCTATTGCCAGAGTATCCGCCAAAATCGCCGTAGGCATGCGTCTGGATGAAATCAGAATTGCCAATACTCCCGCATCCTTTGAGCCTGCTCTGGACTATGTGGTATGTAAGATGCCACGTTTCCCGTTCGATAAATTCAATGATGCCAATAATCACTTAGGTACCCAGATGAAGGCTACCGGTGAAGTCATGAGCGTAGGCCGTACTATGGAGGAAAGCCTGCTGAAGGCTGTAAGATCTCTGGAGACAGGTGTTTTTCACCTTTATCATCACAAATTTGATGAGATGGCTACAGAGGATATCCTTAAGTACGTTAAGGATGCTACCGATGACAGAATTTACGGTGTGGCAGAGCTTTTACGTCGTGGCACTACCATAGATGAGATAGCTAAGATTACCACCATCGACAAGTGGTTCGTGCAGAAGCTTAAGAATATTACGGACATGGAGGAGACTGTGAAAAAGGGTCTTAGCCGTGACACCCTGCTCGCCGCTAAAAAATTAGGCTTCTCAGACCGTACTATAGGCTGGCTTTTAGGTAAGACTCAGCGGGAGATTTTCGATATGAGAAAGCAGGAGGGTATCATACCTGTTTACAAGATGATTGATACCTGTGCTTCCGAGTTCGCATCCTATATTCCTTACTTCTATTCCACATACGAAGAGGAAAATGAGAGCATTATCTCCGACAGCAAGAAAATCATCGTGCTTGGTTCCGGTCCTATCAGAATCGGTCAGGGTGTAGAATTCGACTATTCTACGGTACATGCCGTTCGCACCATCAAGGAATCCGGCTACGAGGCTATCATTATCAATAATAACCCTGAGACGGTGTCTACAGACTATACCACCTCAGATAAGCTTTATTTTGAGCCTCTCTGCACAGAGGATGTTATGAATATCATCGAGATGGAGAAGCCGATGGGCGTTATCGCTATTCTGGGCGGACAGACAGCCATCAATCTGGCAGAGCCACTCAAGGAGTACGGTGTTACCATCATCGGTACCGACTGTGATGCAATTTTCAGAGCAGAGGACAGAGGTGCTTTTGAACAGGTGCTGACAGACCTGCAGATTCCTCAGCCAAAGGGCAGAGCAGTGACCAATATCGAAGACGGCGTTAAGGCAGCGGAAGCCATCGGCTATCCTGTACTGGTACGTCCTTCCTTCGTTCTGGGCGGTCGTGCCATGCAGATCGTATCCAAGGAAGCAGACATGCGCCATTACCTTAAGACTGCCGTAGAAGTGGACGAGGACAGACCTGTTCTGGTAGATAAGTACATCCGCGGTAAAGAGGTAGAGGTAGACGCTATCTGTGACGGTACGGATGTTTTCGTACCGGGTATTATGGAACTGGTAGAGCGTACCGGCGTTCATTCCGGCGACTCTATATCAGTATATCCTCCATTCTCAGTGTCACAGAAGGTCAAGGATACCATTCTGGACTATGCGAAAAAGCTGGGCCTGGGCATCGGCATCAAGGGCCTTTACAATATTCAGTTTATCGTGGATTCCAACGAAGATGTATATATCATCGAGGTTAATCCACGTTCCTCCAGAACTGTGCCTTTCCTCTCCAAGGCTACAGGATATTCTCTGGCAGATATCGCTACCAAGGTTATTCTGGGCATAAGCCTTAAGGAGCAGGGAATTGACATGCTTTACCCTGAGGAGAGAAGCAGATGGTGCGTAAAGGTGCCTACCTTCTCATTTGCAAAGCTTTCCGGTATGGATGCATATCTGTCACCTGAGATGAAGTCCACAGGTGAGGCTATAGGCTACGATGAGAACCTTCCACGTGCTATGTATAAGGCACTGGTGGCTTCAGGCATCAAGATTCAGAACTACGGTACTGTTATCGTGACACTGGCAGACGAGGACAAGGAAGAAGCACTGCCACTGGTTAAGCGCTTCTACGATATGGGCTTCAATATCGAGGCTACTGTAGGTACAGCCGTATTCCTCAAGGAGCACGGTATCCGTACCCGTATCAAGAGAAAGCTTTCCGAGGGCTCCAATGAGATATTAGAGTCCATCAGAGCCGGATATGTAAGCTACGTTATCAATACCCGTGCAATCCTCTCCGGCGTTCATTATGAGGACGGTGTGGCTATAAGACGCTGCGCTATCGAGAATAATGTCACCACCTTTACATCACTGGATACAGTAAAGGTACTTCTGGATGTTCTGGAAGAGCAGACCATTAAGGTGGCAACAATTTTTTAAAAAAATAAAAATTGTGTATTGACAAACAATTATCAAAAGTTTATATTATGCACATCAAAAGCAAAGGCGCTTTGGGTATACCCAAGGCGCCTTTTTCTTTATAAGAAAATACTAGGAGGAAACAATTATGACAGTTCCTGAAATGTATGGCAGCCTGGTTTTTAACGACAAGGTTATGAGAGATAAGCTGCCAAAGGATATCTACAAAGCACTTAGAAAGACAATTGACAAGAATACACATCTGGAAAAGGATGTAGCAAATGCAGTTGCTATCGCTATGAAGGAGTGGGCAGTAGAGCACGGTGCCACACATTTCACTCATTGGTTCCAGCCTATGACAGGCTTCACCGCTGAGAAGCACGATTCCTTCATTTCCCCTGTGGGCAATGGTGAGGTAATCATGGAGTTCTCCGGTAAGGAGCTGATAAAGGGCGAGCCTGATGCTTCTTCCTTCCCATCCGGTGGTCTTCGTGCAACCTTCGAGGCCAGAGGATATACAGCATGGGATCCTACATCACCTGCATTCATCAAGGACGGTACTCTTTACATTCCTACAGCCTTCTGTTCTTACTCAGGCGAGGCTCTGGATAAGAAGACACCTCTCTTAAGATCCATGGAAGCACTTAATCGTGAGGCTACAAAAGTTCTTCACTTACTTGGTAATACAGTTGTTGGTTCAGTTACTACCACAGTAGGGCCTGAGCAGGAATACTTCCTTGTCGACAAGGACGATTTCGCAAAGCGTCGCGACCTGATTTTCACAGGCAGAACCCTGCTGGGTGCTATGCCTCCAAAGGGACAGGAGATGGAGGACCACTACTTCGGTACTCTTAAGACCAGAGTTTCAGCTTACATGCATGATCTGGATGAAGAGCTTTGGAAACTGGGCATTCCTGCCAAGACCAAGCATAATGAGGTGGCTCCCGCTCAGCACGAGCTGGCACCTGTATTCGATACAACAAATGTAGCAGTTGACCACAATCAGCTGACTATGGATGTAATGAGAAAGGTGGCTGAGAAGCATGGCTTCGTATGTCTCCTTCACGAGAAGCCATTCGCAGGTATCAATGGTTCCGGTAAGCACAATAACTGGTCCATGACTACAGATACAGGCGTGAACCTTCTGGATCCCGGTAAAACACCTGCTGAAAATATTCAGTTCCTGGTATTCCTTATGAGCGTTATCAAGGCAGTTGATAATTATGCTGACCTTATGAGACTTTCCGTAGCTTCTGCCGGTAACGATCACAGACTTGGTGCAAATGAGGCACCGCCAGCAATCATTTCCATCTTCCTTGGTGATGAGCTTACAGCAATTCTTGATTCTATCGAGAAGGACAAGCTCTTCGGTAAGAAGGAGAAGGTAGCTATGGATACCGGCGCTACAGTACTTCCTCATTTCTTCAAGGATACTACAGACAGAAACAGAACTTCACCTTTCGCTTTCACAGGTAACAAGTTCGAGTTCAGATCCCTGGGTTCATCCCTTTCCGTATCCGGTCCTAACGTAGTTCTTAATACTGCTGTTGCTGAGACCCTTCGTGAGTTTTCGGAAGAGATGGAAAAGGTAGCACCTGAGAAGCTTGAGAAGGCTGTTCATAAGTGGTTAAAGGCTACACTTCTTGAGCATAAGAGAGTAATCTTCAACGGTAACGGTTATACAGATGAGTGGGTAAAGGAAGCAGAGGCTCGTGGCCTTTACAACTACAGATCTACTCCTGACGTACTTCCTGTATTTATCGCAGAGAAGAACATAGAGCTCTTCAAGAAGCATCAGGTATTTACCGAGACTGAGATCAGAAGCCGTTACGAGATTCTCCTTGAGAACTATGTAAAGACTATCCATATCGAGGCTTGCACAATGGCAGATATGATTGATACACAGTTCATGCCTGCTCTTATGGAGACCACAGCCAAGAAAGTGGATCTGGTATCCAGAAAGAAAGTTATTTCCGGTACTCTTTCCGTGAAGACCGAGATGAAGCTTATCGAGAAGGAAACAGCTTGGTACGATGCACTTTACGAGGCATCTGAGAAGCTTAAGAAGGATACAAAGAAGGCTGAGGGAATGAGTGATGCTCTGAAGGCAGCTAAGTTCTACCAGGCTACAGTACTTGCTGATATGGCCAAGGTCAGAGCCATCGCTGATGAAGCAGAGGCAGAGATGCCATCCGGCGCACTTCCATATCCAAGCTATGCAGATATGCTTTTCTACACAAAATAGTTTTTAAAACTTAATCAAAATGCAAAGGCGCAATTACTTTTACAAGTGGTTGCGCCTTTTAGCTTTCCATGAATATGAGGGGGCAGAAAGGATAAAATATGACACTTGAATCATTACATGCAGAACTTTTTGGAGTGTGGTTCCTGATAGGCGCCGCATTGGTTTTCTGGATGCAGGCAGGCTTCGCTATGGTAGAAGCAGGCTTCACCAGAGCAAAAAATACCGGTAA
>JAZUHR010000052.1:0-2932 GCA_045641825.1 Lachnospiraceae bacterium | reverse complement strand
TACTGTTGCTGCTGCAAGAAGCATTGCAGCAAATCTCTTTGCCATTTTCATAAAATAAATCCTCCTTAAAATATATTGAACCGCATAATTGCAGTATCAATCAAAGTAAAATCAGGCATCATTCCTTAACGCCACCCACATTGGTACCCTTTGCAAAGTACTTCTGAATGAATGGGTAAATAATAAGAATAGGAACGATGGAGCATACGATCAGAGCGTAGATAACTGAATCGGATGCGTAACGCTCATTCCAACCGGCCATAACCTCAGGGTCTGTGAACTTCTCCAGCTGGAGACGTACAAATACCTGCAAAGGATGCTCGTTGGAGTCAGAAATCATCTGTCTTGCCCAGAAGTAACCATTCCATCTGGAAATTGCGAAGAACAGTGATACTGTAGCAATTGTGGACTTACTCATAGGAATGTAAACATTCTTGAGTACCTGGAATTCGGTAGCACCATCTACGATAGCAGCCTCTTCAATCTCGGAAGGAACGCCCTCGAAGGCATTTCTAAGGAGAATGATGTTCATGGCAGCCATACCCATGGCGATAACTACCAGCCATTTATCATCGGTAATTCCCAGCTTGTCGAAGAACTTACCGGTCTGAATGTAGTTCAGGTACTGAGGTACAAGACCTGCAGAGAACCACATGGTAAATACCAGGAAGAAGTTGAAGAACTTTCTGAACAAAAGTCTCTGCTTGGAAAGTGCATAGGCACCAAGGATGGAATAAAGCAAGGACCAGATGGTACCGTAGAAGGTAAGGAACAGTGTGTTTGAATATGCATTCCAGAAAAGGTTGTTGCTGAACATTGACTTGAATGCTTCAAACTGAACGTCCTTAGGGAAAAGTATTATTTTGTTATACTCTACAAACTCTCTGCCGCTGATAGCTGCTGATATCGCATATACAAAGGGATACAGACAGCACAGTGCGAACAATGTGAGGAAAAGATAGCTGATAATCTTGAAAATCAGCTCAGATACTTCGAGTCTTCTTTTCATTTTATAATCTCCGATTCTTTATATATCGTGTCATTAGTACAGTGATGTATTGGATGCCTTACGTGCAATGGTATTTGCACCGATTACCAGCAACATACCAATAACATTGTTCATCATTTCCGCAGCGGACGCTACGCTCTTAAGACCACCTTCAATACCAAGTCTGTAGGACAGTGTAGAAACTACGTCAGCAGTCATATAGGTGGATGGATCATAAAGAAGGAGAACCTTTTCGTATCCGATACTAAGAAGGGAACCGATTCTGGTAATCAACATGATAACGATGGTGGAAAGGATACTTGGAAGTACTACGTATCTCATCTGTGCCATCTTACCTGCACCGTCAATCTGTGCTGCTTCATAGCTGGTAGGAGAAATAGCGATGATAGCTGCGAAGTAAACGATACTGTCGTAGCCTGCGCCCTCCCAGATACCACTTACCTGGTAAATAGCTCTGAAGAAGCTTGGATCTCTCAGAAGACCGGTCTTGGCAGCCTCCTCTGTAATCCAGCCCAAATGAACCAGAAGCTGAGATACGATACCGTAACCGCCTACGATGGAACCCTGTCTTACAAGCATGGTAACCAGGGAGGTCATAACTACGGTTGACATGAACTTAGGTAAGTATGTAAGCACCTGAAGTGCAGATCTCATAATGTTGGATCTGATTTCATTGAAGAACAGTGCTACGATAATCGGCATAGGGAAACCGAAGCAAAGTCCGTAGAATGAAAGCAGGAAGGTATTTCTGAGGGCTCTCCAGAAATCTGCTGACTGCTTACCGAAGATAAGAAGCTTAAAAGCAGAAAAACCGGAATAAGTCTGATCAGCTACCGGCAGTACGGCATCGGGAACCTTGAAGCAGCCCAGAAGCTCGTACATGGGGAAATATCGCCAGAACAGGAATACCAGGATCATAGGAACAAGCATAAGGTAAAGGCGCCAGTCCTTAATGATGGCTCTGACTACTCCCAACCAGTAGTGCTTTTCCACATCGTCTCTTACAAGCTGCTCGGGATCTTCTCTGTACTGTCCCGTAGCCTTATCGTAAATAAGATAATCGGATGCTTTGGCTTTCATAAATATCCTCCTGAAAAAACCTGTTAGTAAAATCTTAGCTATTTTCTCGTTCTCTTCTTCGCTCTTCTTCAAGACGCTGAATGTAAGAACGCTGATGCTCGAATAAACCGTCCGCTGTCCTCGAAATAAGGACAACTACTATGGCAAAAACTCCGCTCAGGGAGTCTGTGGCTATGAACTGCACTATCAGTCTGGGGTCATTCCCCATGGCTGTGGAAACAATCCATCTGCCTACCTGAATAAGCAGGAATACCAGAACTACATATATAATAGTGAATCCCGGATTCTGTCTCACTCTCTCATATCCTACCAGTCTCAGGAAAAGGAGAGCTGCAAGCGCCATGAGATTACCGACACAGTAAATAAGATACTGTGTACCGCTGGCTCCGGATGCCATACAGAAGACCAGCCCTGCTATAAATGCTGAAATCCCTGCAAAGGCTCCCCACCTCATCATCTCCAGCGATATGAAGATAACCGCGAGTGACAATGTGTAAGCCAGTTCCGGAAACCATACATTGGCTCCCTTGGCAATTAATGCCTCTATAAGGACAAATGCCAGAGTCAACATGGTCATATTTACTAATCTGTACTGTTTAAATGTAAGCGCTTTCATAATTTTTGCACAATTCACCTATCGCATAATTGCCTCGCCATTATACACCCCATTCACACTTTCGTCAATAAAAAATCACAATGTTTTCTTAAAAAAACATAGAAATAATTGTAAGTGTTGCATAAAATAAGCGTAGTTAATATATATTCATTAACTAAAAATATAAAAAAAGTATAAAAATTATGTCTAAAATATGCCAAAAATCCCGCCTTCCTATTAATCTTTTA
>JAZUHR010000051.1:0-2423 GCA_045641825.1 Lachnospiraceae bacterium | reverse complement strand
CCGCTTGGCCTCCGACTTCTTATGTAGCTGGCGATCTTACTCGTGATCAGGCTATTGCTGAATTCAAGGCACAGGTTAAGACAGATTTAGGTTTTGACGCTGAATAATTACTGATTATAAGGGCGGACGGATTACTTCCGTTCGCCCTATTTTTATTATTTTTCGTATCGTATTGATACAGTTTTCACTCTTTTGTGGAGGTGACTTAAGTGAAGAAAAAAGGTTTCAGCTACGCTAAGTGGGGATATATCTTCAGCATTCCTTTCGTTGTTGTTTTTTGCTTAGCAATGCTTTATCCAATTATGTACACTCTTGTAATTGGTTTTACTGAGTATAGAGGTGCATTGCCGACATTAAAAGCTTTGTCGGATCCTTTTAAGAACTATAAAACGGTTCTTTCTGAGGAATTGTTCAGAAGATCCTTGAAGACAACCTTCTCTATTTGGCTCTGGAACTTTATTCCTCAGATTGGTCTTGCTCTTATTTTGGCTGCATGGTTTACGGATGATCATCTTAAATTAAAGGGCAAAGGCTTTTTCAAGGTAGTTTTCTACATGCCCAACATCATCACCGCTGCTACCGTTGCAATCCTGTTTAACTGCCTGTTTGCCTACCCCAAGGGACCGGTCAACGACCTGCTTATTTCCTGGGGACTCAGAACAGACCCGTATTATTTCATTAACGAGGGCAAGGCTTCAAGACTGATAGTTGCCTTTATACAGTTCTGGCAGTGGTATGGCTATACCATGATAATCCTTATCTCCGGCGTTCTCGGCATCAACCCCGAAATATACGAGGCTGCCGATATCGACGGCGCAAACAACTGGCAGAGCTTCTGGCATATCACAATTCCCAATCTGCGCACCATTCTTACCTATACCCTTATTACCAGCCTTATCGGCGGTCTTTCCATGTACGACATTCCCAAAATGTTCAACAACGGCGGACCTGCCAACGCTACCCTTACCACAACCGTATTTATCTACAATCAGGCCTTCTCGGGCAGTTACCTGTATGCCAGAGCAGCTGCGGCATCGATACTGCTGTTCCTGCTTATTGCATTCTTCTCTATCTTTGTGTTCCTTATGATGAAGGACGACAACTGAGAAAAAGGAGGATATGACAATGAAAACGCTAAACAGACGCGACGGCAATCCCATCGCAAAATTCTTTATCTATCTTGTCTGCATATTCTTCACGATACTGTGCCTGTGGCCGTTTATCATCATGGTAATCAACTCTACCAGAAACACGCCTCAGATTCAGCAGCACGCCGTATCCTTCCTCCCCTCAAAGTATCTGATGCAGAACTATTCGGTATTCGAGGGCAAGACCTTTAATGTATTCGTCGGTCTTAAGAACTCCTTCCTGATTTCCACCGGCGTTACCATCTGCACCATTTACTTCTCCACTCTTACGGCTTATGCTCTTGTTGCCTACAGATGGAGACTCAGAAAACCGTTCTTTACCTTCATTCTCTGCGTTATGATGATCCCCACCATCATCGTATCCATCGGTTCCTACCAGTTCTTCTACAAGATCAAGCTGGTAAATAACCTGTGGGCACTTATCCTGCCGGCAATCGCAGCACCGAATGCAGTGTTCTTCATGCGCCAGTTCATGATGGCTTCTTTCCCGCTGGAGCTGCTTGACTCCGCACGAATCGACGGCTCGGGCGAGTTCAGAACCTTCAACACCATCGCCCTTCCCATTATGAAGCCCGCAATGGCTACTCAGGGTATATTCTGCTTCGTAAGCAGCTGGAACCAGATATTCATGCCCAGCCTGCTGCTCACCAAGGCAAACCTGTATACCATGCCCATCATGGTATCCCAGCTCAAGGGTGATATTTACAAGGTAGAGTACGGCGCAGTATATCTCGGCCTTACGCTCACCGTTCTGCCCCTGTTCATCATTTACTTTGCTCTTTCCAAGTACATCATTGCCGGTGTTGCTCTTGGCGGCGTAAAGGGTTAATTAAATACTGCTATGGAAGATAGGAACAGCAGACTGAAGGCGGGGCTGAAAAGATTTCTGACAAACGCCTGGGATCTTTTCATGCTCAATGTCCTGTGGATCGTCTGTTCCCTTCCTGTGATCACAATGGGTCCCGCAACCTGTGCACTGTTCTCGGTTTCACTGAAGATCATAGAGGAAGAACCTGTTTCACCAGTAAAGGATTTTCTAAAAGGTCTTAAGGATAATCTTAAACAGGGCTTAGTGCTGGGGCTCATTGTCGTATTGCTTGGCGTGGTCGGCTTTGCCGATTACCGCTACGCAGTATCACAGCAGGGGAGCATTAAAACCGTATTTCTCATTGTGACCGGCGTACTGGCCGCAATCGACCTGATTATCATTGCCTACGCTTTTCCGCTGCAGGCAAGATACAATAACAGCATAAAGGCACATATAGTTAACGCCTT
>JAZUHR010000050.1:0-2974 GCA_045641825.1 Lachnospiraceae bacterium | reverse complement strand
AGGTGTCCTTATAGGAGAACTGAGTATAGGATTTGTATATACTTTGGTGGAAAAGTCTGTATTTTTTTGTTTTGATGGATTTCACCTATGTTTGAGTAGCATAGGAACCATAGATAAATTACAATCGGTATATGAGCTAGCCGATATCACGATACTTACATATGTTATCTTTAGAGATATATTAACTATGACTATTTGTGCAGTAATTGGCGTGATTATGGTGGGCTGTTGGGGGCTTTCCGCACATAATAAAAAATGAGGTCATGTATTGATAAGGTTTTATTCTGATAAAAACAGAGATTACCATGGTTAGACTTTGTTTTTTATTGCTGAGCCACCCTCCCGCCGCTGAAATTACTTGACTTTTCACAGCAAATGAAGTAAATTATTAAAAGTTTATAAAGACTGTGAAGATGTGTAAGTAGTTTTTTCAGGGGACAGATAGAGATTGGGACGTAGGGTGAAAGTCCTGACAGTATGAAAAGATGAATTTCAGCATTGGAGTCTTCTGTGAAGTGAGTGGGGCCGCGAATATAAGTGAATGGCTTACTCTATAAGCAGATGCGACTGCGGCATACGGCAGAAAATGAGGGAGAGGTTCTTCGAAAACAGGAGGACCTGCTCTGAAATGGGTGGTACCGCGAACGATTGTTTGCCCCATGTTTTCCGATAGGAAGGCATGGGTTATTTTTTTATTTAGGAGGCAGAACATGGATTTAAACGAGTTAAATCTTAAGATTTCCGAAATCAAAGAGGAAATCGCAAAGGGTATGGAAGAGCTGGAAAGCTCCAAGGGAGTGTATGAATTCAAGAAGAATTTCCTGGACCCCAAGGCAGGTAAAATTTCTTCCCTTATGAAGAACATGAAGGAAGTACCAAATGAGCACAAGGCAGCCTTCGGTAAGGCTGTAAACGAGATAAAGAGCTGGGCCGCAGAAAAGTTTGAAGAGGCTGATCAGAAGCTTAAGGCACTGGAAGCCAAGGCCAGATATGAGGCTGAGAAAATCGATGTTACCATGCCCGGGGAAAAGCATGAGGCCGGCAATCTTCACCCTGTTACTCAGGTGAGAAATGAGATTATCGATATTTTTTCATCTATGGGCTTTGAGGTGGTAGAGACCAAGGAAATCGAGAATGACTACTACAATTTCACCGCTCTTAACACCCCTGCAGACCATCCTGCCCGCGACATGCAGGATACCTTCTACCTTTCCCCTGAGTTCCTTCTGGCTACACAGACATCCGCAGCTCAGATTCATACTATGGAGAAGAAGCAGCCGCCGATTAAGATGCTGGCAGCTCCGGGTAAGGTTTTCCGTTCAGATCACGATGCTACCCACTCACCTATGTTCCATCAGATCGAGGGCCTGGTAGTAGACAATCACATCACTCTTTGCGACCTCCAGGGTATGCTTAACGTTATGGTAAAAAGAGTATTCGGCGAAAACACCACTACCCGTTTCCGTCCTTCATACTTCCCGTTCACAGAGCCTTCCGTTGAGGTAGACGTAAGTTGCTTCGAATGTGGCGGCAAGGGCTGTAAGCTTTGTAAGGGTACAGGCTGGATTGAGGTTCTGGGCGCAGGTATTGTTAATCGTAAGGTTTTGGAAAATTGCAACATTGATCCTGATAAGTATTCAGGTCTGGCTTTCGGTGCAGGTCTTGAGAGACTTGCCATGCTGAAATACGGCATCAACAATATCAAGATGCTTTACGAGTCGGATTTACGTGTACTTGAGCAGCTGGATGACAATAAATAAGCTTAAAGACACGATATAAAGAATACGGAGGTTAAGAAAATGTTAGTACCCCTTAGTTGGTTAAAAGATTATGTTGATATAGATGTTACTCGCGATGAACTGGAGAAAAAGCTCTTTGATTCAGGCTTCGAGGTAGAGGAAAAGCATCAGGTAGGCCAGGAAATCAGTGGCGTGGTAGTAGGTCTTGTTACAGAATGCGAGCCTATTCCGGATACCCATCTCCATGTCTGCAAGGTAAATCTGGGTGAGAGCGAGCCTGTTCAGATCTGTTGCGGCGCAGATAATGTATGTGCAGGTAAAAAATTCCCTGTAGCTACTGTTGGTGCTGTTGTTTATGCTACTGCCAAGGATCATGTGACTGTTGAGGGCACCATGAAGATCGGTAAGGGCAAGCTCAGAGGCTATGAGTCCTGTGGTATGCTTTGCTCAGGTACAGAGCTGGGCGTGTCCGAAGATATGTATCCGGGTGCAGGCTACAATGGTCTGCTCGTACTTCCCGATGATGCTGTAGTGGGTAGCGATGTTAAGCCTATTCTCGGTCTGGATGACTGGATTTTTGACGTATCCATCACTGCAAACCGTCCTGACTGTCAGTCTATTTTCGGTCTTGCCAGAGAAGTGGCTGCTATGCTTGAAAAGCCTCTCAGGACTCCAGACCTTTCCTATACTGAATCAGATGAGGAGAAGGCCGGCTTTACCGTAGCTGTGGATGCACCGGATCTTTGCCCCAGATACATTGCGCATTACGTAACTAACGTAAAAATCGGACCTTCCCCTGCATGGATGAGAAGAAGACTTGCCCTGGTAGGCATCAATGCCATCTCCAATATGGTTGATATCACCAACTATATTCTGACTGAGCTGGGTCAGCCTATGCATGCTTTCGATAATGCCTTCCTTCGTGGAAATGAGATTCGTGTACGTCGTGCAAATGACGGCGAGAAGATCGTTACCCTCGATGAAAAAGAATTCACACTGAATAACAATAACCTGGTCATCTGCGACGGCGAAGGCCCTGTAGCTCTGGCAGGTATTATGGGTGGTCTCAATTCCGAGATCAGAGAGACTACAAATGCGGTTGTTTTCGAGGCTGCCAAGTTTGCCCGTGACAATATCAGAAAGTCCTCCCGTGCCCTGGGTCAGGTATCAGATTCCTCCTCCAGATATGCAAAGGGAGTAGATGAATATGCAACTGTTATGGCTATGAAGAGAGC
>JAZUHR010000049.1:0-10149 GCA_045641825.1 Lachnospiraceae bacterium | reverse complement strand
GGTAATTGTGCCATAATGAATGCCCACACCGGCATTTTCCAGATCTACCAATACCGACAAATCATACTTGCCATTGATAAAGTCTTCATTTTCAATGTACATCTTCTGAGGAGTCACAAAGGGCACATTACTGGTGACCTTGAGTCTAAGATATCCCCAGGTGGATTTGGATACGGTAATTTTTTCCATGAAGCTTTCTTTGTAGGCTTCTCCGGAAAGCTCGGAGGTCCCTACGAAAAAGCGGCACTCCGTCTTTTTACGGGTAAGCACCAGAAATTCCTCCAGCCCCAGGCCTGCATCCGCGGAGGCCGCCAGAACATTGTAGGCAGAAGCAAATTCCGGATCCTTTTTAATAACAGAGTCCTTAAAGGCCGCGGACTCAAACATTTTTACAGCTTCGCCCCAATTGGTCTGGGCCAGATTCGCAAACTGGAAAATGTTGCCGATGGAGCCTATGGAGGATACACAGCTGGTACCACGAACGGACACTGTAAAGGAAATATGACGCTCCCCGCAGTCACTGACTATATTAATCTGTCCTTCCAGCTGAATCCCCTGCTCCAGGAAGCTTGCGTCTACCGAATAGAAAATCTCATTGCTCACCCCTGAAAAAGAACTGTTCTTGATTTTGACCAATCCTGAGGATGAGTAAATAAGTCCTTTCATTGGTAGTCCCTGGGTATTGGTGACAAAGAAAGAGCCCTCTTCCACCTTGCCTTCAGAGATAAAAATGGCAAGGTTATCCTGACTCACCTGAATCTCCGGCTGCTCATAATCAAATATTCCTTTGGAAAATCTTTCAATTTTCTCTTTCAAGTGCTGCTCCTCAAAGGCTGTTCTTTATCAGCCTTCTGTAACTCTTATAAATGAATTGGGATCAAGTTCGTCTCTGATATATACGAAAATACCGTCAACAGATACTGCATATGCTCCCACCAGCTTGTCGTCCTTATCTACCAGGAGAATCAGATATGCCATGATTCCGTCGGCATCTACCAGCGTTACGGATGGCTCAGGATCCACCTTGGCTGTGTACTTAGAAGGATCATTCTGCAGCTGCAGCTGATCTCTGCCGAAGGTCATAAGAATCTTCACGGCTTCTGATGCGCTGATTTCACGTTCAACGTTATTTTCACCGCCTGCCTCTGTGCTGTCCAGAGGGAACTGAACGCAATCGAACACCTTGCCGTCCTGATAGCAGTAAACGCTGGCTGTGATGGAATGTACCAGCATTTCAGGCTGCATGAGCTTACCGGACTTGTCCTTGATCTCGTAGCGGTAGTAGGTCTCGCCATCACCATTAGGTGAGAAGGTACCTGACAAAAGTGTCGCTGTATAGAGAGAAGGATCCACCACGGTATCCAATGCCTTCTTTGCTTCAGAAGACTTGATGGTCAGCGCAGGAGTAGGTGCTGCAGGTGTATTGCTCGGTGTATTTGTAGGCGCCTTGGTAGCTTCTGCACCGGGAGTGGTGGCACTGGTAGGCACCGGTGTATCGGTAGCATAAGGTGTTGCCACAGGTGTAGATGTTGCGGGCTTAGTCACCTCCGGCGTATTATCCACCACATGGGTAGGAGCCGGTGTGTTATCTATAGGTGACGTCGGAAGCGGTGTATTGCTTGTATTGATAGGCGGGTTCTTTGTTTCACTTCCCCTTGAAATAAAATAAATAACCAGAATTATCACAAAAATCGCAGCCAAAACCGCTAAAAATTTCAAATTGTCGTAGTTTCCTTTTTTTGAATTGCTTGCCATATTTTTCCCCTTTACTGATTAATGTACTGCTTCTTCGGAGTTTTCCCTTCACCAAAATGGAAAATAAAAATTGGATATATACCCCCGAATATAATTTTGGGTATATATCCATTATAGCTATTCTTTATTCATTTGCAAACAGGAATTTCATAAATTCCTGAGCATAATTGTCCTGACTTTTTCCTGTGACAAAAGCCAGTACCACGGGCTCTCTGCAGGTATTGCTTTCCAGTGCTCCGCAGCCGTCTATTATGAGGCCGTAAGGCATGAGGCTGCCCTCGATTTCCTGTCCCTTCTCATCAAGCTTCGAAACAAAAACCAGCTTTTCCCTAAAAATAAGCAGGTCTTCTTCGGATAAAAAGTCTTCAACGCTTTCAAAATAATTGGCCCTTGCAAACATTTCATAAATAGACTTAGGCATGATGGCTACCGTAGCTGTACCTGCTCTGGCCAGCATGGCAAAGCGCTGAGTCGCTTCGCAGTAGGGGCCGTTATAGAGGAAGTCCTGATCGAAGGTAAGCTTATATTTTGTACTGTCCAGAGCCAGACTTTTCTCAAAATTATCGCTTATATCATATATCAAATCCCTGCCCACACAGCCGTCAAACACGCAGGCATAAAAAACCTCTTTTTTCTTAGGTTTCACCACTGATATTATAATAGATGTCAGAATGGCCAGCACTACCACTCCGAATATCACCTTGAGGAGATAATACTGCTTAAAGTGCTGCCACTTCTGCTCACGCGTCATGCCGCTTAATTTTTCCTTCTCTGTCAGTTTGTCGGTCTCGTGTTTATAGAGAGCCGCCTCATCGTCCAGAGCGGTTTTTTTATTCTCGATATTCATATTATTTCTTGAAATCCTTTATGCCCGGCCACTTTGTGTCCTTATCGGAAAGAGTCAGATCTTCTTCTGTCATTCCTTCAGGCATAGGCCATTCGATACCGATCTCGGGATCCTTCCAGAGAAGCCCGCCCTCATCGTTGGGATGGTAGAAATCAGTTACCTTATAGCAGAATTCGGCATAGTCGGAAAGAACGATAAAGCCATGGGCAAAGTTCTTTGGGATGAAAAACTGCTTCTTATTCTCTGCGGAAAGTCTGACACCATACCATTTTCCATAAGTCTCAGAGCCCTCTCTCATGTCTACAGCCACGTCAAATACTTCTCCGTTAACCACTCGAACCAGTTTGTCCTGAGGGAAATTAATCTGATAGTGGAGGCCTCGAAGAACCCCCTTCTTGGAGGCTGACTGATTGTCCTGTACGAAAGTGCAGTCAATACCTGCTTCCACGAAGTCATTTCGGTTATAGGTCTCCATAAAATAGCCACGTTCGTCACCGTGCACTGCAGGCTCGACTACCATAAGGCCCTTGATACCGCCGCAGTCCTTTGTCACTTTAATCTGTCCCATAATGACACTCCTTTTCACTTAATATTATAAGAAAGCCACATCTTTTACATCTTTGTAAAGAATCGGAACAACACCGATTTCCGGAAGGTGATTAAGATTAGACTCATTATCATCTATCATATATATTTTGTCAAATTTTTCCGGGAAGGAATTTATTGCCAGCTTATAGAACTCCAAATCCGGTTTTTTGATGCCGAAATTAGCGGAAATAAATCTTTTTTCAAAAATATCATTGATGCCGAAGTCATCCATGACCTTCTCCACCACGCCTGTACCCGCATTGGACACCAGCACCATGCGATATTCCTTCTTAAGCTCCCTTAGGCGGTCCACCATTTCATCCTGGCGCTCAAATAATTTGGCCCAGTCCTCTTTAAGCTCTTTTTCTGAGAGATTATAATCCCTGGCGATAAGAGCCATAGTTTCCTCCATGGAAATCAGCCCCAGGTCCACCCTGTTAAAATACATATCCTTAAGGCGAATGGCCTCTTCGGGCTCAAAGTGTGCCGCAAACCAGCGAGGGGCCACTTCAGAACATATTACTCCAAAAAAATCGCATAAAATCAGCTCGTTTTTCACTTAGTTGTCTCTCTTTCCACTATTTCGCCCTCAAGCACCAGATGTCTATGCTCCTTGCTTCCGTCCATAACATCGAAAAGCAGATGGCTGGTCTCAATAGCTATTTCTTCCAAAGGCTGTGCCACAGTAGTCAGGGAAGGAATGCAGTATTTACTGAGTTCTATTCCGTCAAATCCCACCACCTGGACATCTTCCGGTATCCTTATATTGTGATTATGTAATGCCTTCAAGACTCCTACAGCCATTACGTCTGCAATGGCAAAAATAGCATCAAATTCAACTTTTTCTTCAATCAACTTATTGGCTGAGATAAAGCCGGTCTCATAGGAATACTCCTCATTTTCCGGTGACAAATATCTTATAAGCTCGGTCTCTACAGGCAGGCCGGCTTCCTTAAGCGCTTCCTTGTAGCCATTCAGTCTCAGCATACCTACAGATGTATCGTTCACCGCTCCGGCAAAAATGGCAATCCTTTTGCAACCCTTGGAAATTAAAAGTTCTGTGGCTTTTTTACCTTCCTTTGCATCGTCTACAGCTACAGAGGAGTAGGAATTCTCTGCCACATCCAGAAGTGGTGCTCCTATGGTGGAAAGAACATAAGGCACTGTAAGAAGTGATAGCTTCTCGGAGGTATGTGTTACAATTCCCCCTAAGAAAATAATGCCAGACAGTCGCTTTTCCTTCATAAGCTCCAGCGCTACATCCGTCTCATCCTCAGCCGGATCGACATGCTGAAGCACCATGGTATAGCCTCTGGATATTATATCTTCCTCCATAATCTTAATCATCAGGCTGAAAAAAGGATTGTTCATACCCTTTACCAGGACGGCAACCGCCTTTCCCTCTGTGCGTTTAAGATTTCTGGCAGAATTATTGGGCACATAGCCCAGTTCCTGTATCTTCTTCAGTACCAGTTCCTTTGTCTGTTCATTGATGTTGGGATGATTGTTAATGGCTCGGGAAACCGTACTGACGCCCACTCCGCAAGCCTTCGCCACATCCTTTATAGTAATCTCCGTCATATTAGCCCTCTTTTGGTAACGTTACCATTTATTGATACATTTTACCAATTGTTAGCTGGAATGTAAAGACGAATTTCTTTTAACTTCATACATACAAAGAGCTGCAGCTACAGCCGCATTAAGAGATTCCACCTCTCCCTCCATGGGAATAATTATCTTTTCACGGGCCAGCTCTGTAAGCTCTGCGGAGAGGCCGTTCCCTTCATTTCCCACGAGAATTGCGGTTTTCCCGGAGTAATCAGCATGTGTATAATCGTGAGTCGCAGACAGGTGGGTGGCCAGGGTATTAAAGCCCAGCTTATTCAGCCTCTTCACCGTGCCAAAAATATCCGCGACATACACTGCGGGCATTCTGAAAATAGCACCCATGGTGGCACGTACTACTTTCGGATTAAAGAGGTCCACCGAGGTATCCGACAGAATAATCCCTCCCATACCTGCCGCTTCGGCAGTACGCATTATGGTGCCCAGATTGCCGGGGTCCTGCAGGCCCTCCAGCACCAGCAGAGCCCTCGCATTTTTCATAAGCTCCTCAATATCGTATCCGGGAATACGCACCAGGGCAATAACTCCCTGAGGAGTGACAGTCTCGCACATAGCCTTGAAACAGGTATCCGACACCAGTTCCACCTGAGTATTTTTAAGGATATCTCCGTCCTGCAGAAAGCTTCCCTTTTCTGCACTTTTATGCTCATAATAGCCTTCGGAAAAATATACCTTGTCTACCGTGCCATACTTTAGGCACTCCAGGAACATTTTTTCTCCTTCTACCACAAAAAGCCCCTGAGACTTTCTCTCAGAGGACTTTTTCTGTAAAAGTTGAACATTCTTTATCTGTGAATTCTGAACGGATGTTATCATTTTTATCCTTTCCGCCAACGGAAGAAAGCGCGATTTCTTAGTTTTCCTCTACCTGAAGAAGCTTGGCAGCCTGATCGGCAGCGGTAAGCGCATCAATAAATTCCTGAATGTCACCATTCATAACGTCATCCAGATTGTAAGCCGTAAAATGAATTCTATGGTCTGTGCAACGTCCCTGAGGGAAGTTGTAAGTACGTACCTTTTCAGAACGGTCGCCTGTACCTACCTGACTCTTTCTGGCAGCAGCCTCAGCATCATGAGCCTTCTCCAGTTCCAGTTCATAGAGCTTGGCTCTAAGAACGCGAAGAGCCTTGTCTCTGTTCTTTAACTGTGACTTCTCGTCCTGGCAGGAAATGACAATACCTGTAGGATAGTGAGTGAGACGTACCGCAGAGTCGGTAGTATTTACGCACTGACCACCATTACCTGAGGAACGGAATACATCGATACGATAATCTTTCGGGTCGATCTGAACGTCTACTTCTTCTGCTTCAGGCATAATTGCTACTGTCGCTGTAGAAGTGTGAATACGTCCGCCGGACTCTGTGACAGGCACACGCTGCACTCTGTGTACTCCCGACTCGTACTTGAGTTTGGAATAAGCACCGGCACCGTTAATCATGAATACCACTTCCTTAACACCGCCAATACCTGACTCGGACAGAGATACCATTTCTGTTCTCCATCTCTGGGTCTCAACATACTTTGAGTACATTCTGTAGAGCTCTGCCGCGAAAAGAGCTGCCTCGTCTCCGCCTACACCTGCACGAATTTCAACTACAACGTTTTTCTCGTCGTTAGGGTCCTTAGGCAAGAGAAGTATCTTAAGCAGCTTGGTCAGTTCTTCTACCTTGTCCTTGGAAGCATTCAGTTCTTCCTTGGCCAGTTCTCTCATTTCCTCATCGTTTTCCATTTCCAGAAGTTCCAGGGATTCCTCTATATTCTGTTTCTGTTTCTTATATTCGGTATATGTCTCTATAAGTTCGGTCAGGTCGCTCTGTTCCTTCATCAGTTTTCTGAAGCGATTCTGATCCGAAGTAGCCTCCGGGCTCGCCAGTTCAGCCTGAATTTCCTCATATCTCTTTACCAATTCTTCTAATTTGTCGAACATTTTTACTCCTTTCGTCCGCAAACGACTCTGTCTAACCCTGCCAGATCCTTAATTACAGCGATTTCGCCAAAACCCGCTTCTTTCAGAAGTTCACTTACCTCCAGCCCCTGATCGTAGCCTATTTCAAAAAATATCCATCCGCCACTGCACAGATGCTCCGGTGCTTTTTCTATAATGCGCCTGTAAAAAACAAGGCCATCATCTCCACCGTCTAAAGCTGTCATGGGTTCAAAATCTCTGACTTCTCCGGAAAGCGTAGGTATTACCTCGCTTTTTATATAAGGAGGATTGGACAATATAAAATCAAATCCTTTATTATTATATTCTGTGTTGTTTAGGGCCTCATACAAATCCCCCTGAAAAAATTGAGCGTTCACTCCGTTTATCTCAGCATTTCCGGTGGCCAGTCCGATAGCTCCGCTTGAGATATCGCAGCCCACAAAGTCTCCGCATGTTCCGATTTTACCAAGTTCCGCTGCCACTGCCACCAGTATGCAGCCGGTGCCGGTACAAATGTCCAGAACATCCACCCTGCTTTTCCCTCTCATATAGGACAGGGCCGTGTCCACCAGTACTTCTGTATCGAATCTGGGAATCAGCGTATCGGCAGACACCCTGATATCATAACCGTAGAACTCCTGATGTCCTGTGATAAACTGAAGTGGAACATGCCTTCCTCTTACTTCGGCCGCTTTAAGAAGTTCGGAAGTTTTTTCCTCTGATACTTCCGTATCAGCCTCCATAAAAAACCTGCTTCTTGAAATGCCCCCAATTTCTTCAAAAAGGCGCCAGGCATCTGTCTTTGCGTCCTCGATACCCGCCGCCGTTAAATTTTCTGTAACTGTAGTAAGCAGTTCTCTATGCGTCATGCTTATCCTCTGTTTTGGTGACTACAACGCCTTCTTCATCGGTGATTTCTATTTCTGTCTTCGGACCATTGTACTCAAACATAAAGTCCAGTGCAGCCAGCAATTCATCACTGTCGCGAGCAGGCTGAATAAGTGTAGGTGCAGCCTCCGGCTTTACCTTCTTAATGAGCTTGGATGCCTTCTGAGTCTTGGTCTCTTCAGGGGCTGAGAGCTTGATATCAAAGAGTGATGAAAGGTCGATTTCAGGTACTTCGGTCTTGGCTTCTGCCTTAACTTCCGTATCCTCCGCCTTATTCTCTACCTTAGCCTCTGCCGCATTCTGTGCCTTATCTTCCTTAGCCTCTGCCGCCTTCACGTCAGCCTTTTCTATCTTCTTATCAGCAGGCTTTTCTTCCTTCTTTTTGTCAGCCTTTTTAGCATCCTTCTTGGCCTCAGCCTTCTTATCCTCTTTCTTTACTTCAGCCTTCTTGTCCTCTTTCTTGACCTCAGCCTTCTTATCAGCCTTTGCAGGCTTTTCAGCTGCCTTCTCCTGCTTCTTTTCTTCCTTTTTCTCATTGTTTATCTCTTCGATGAAAGGAAGCCAGTCAAAAACAGCCTCTACGCTCTTAATACCTACTTCAATCATCTCATCGTCAGGCTCTTTTGTGGTAAGTGCCTGCATCAGCATACCGGGACGTGAAATAATCTTTGTAAAAAGATTGTCCTTGCGGCCTGCAAGTCTTATAAACTCATAAGAAATACCGGCAATAACAGGTATAAGCAAAAGTCTCAATCCCAACTGGAGAAGAGGATTGTTTACTCTGATAACCATAAAGAAAATTATGGAAAGAATCATTACATTCAGCATAAAACTGGTGCCGCATCTTCTATGCTCCTTGCTAGAGGCGCGAACATTTTTCACGGTAAGTGCTTTACCGCTCTCAATACAGTTAATACACTTATGCTCTGCTCCATGATACATGAACATGCGCTTTATATCCTCCAAAGTAGAGATGAGAAGGATATAGACAACAAAAATAACTACTCTGATTATTCCCTCGAAAAGAGCCAGAATCCAGTTCTGCTTAACCACTTTACCCAGGAGAGTCTTGAGGCCCCATGGAAGAATAACAAAGATTACCATGGCAAGAATAATAGATAGAATCACAGTCAAAGTGTTAATCACACCTGATGCATGTCCCTTGGTCATCTTATCCAGCTTCTTCTCAAATTCAGAAGGCTCTTCATCCTCATAGAAAGAAGATGAAAAGGTCAGAGTAGACATTCCGATAGTAAGGGAGTCAATGAATGCTACCACGCCTCTGATTATGGGAAGACGGAAAAACAAAGGTCTGTCTGCCGCATTTTTGCAAGTTTTATTTTCAACAACTATTTCCCCGTCAGGCTTTCTTACAGCTACAGCGTACTTGCCGCCGTTGCGCATCATAACGCCTTCTATAACTGCCTGACCACCAATTCCAGATGTCTTCATATATGAACCCCATTTATTAATAATTCTATAGTCAAAACTATTTAATCAACGAAAGAAAACGGGCTGAAGATACAAGTATCTCAACCCGTTTTTTACTAATCTTTCCTTACTTAAGGCCGTACTTACGATTGAACTTCTCGATAGCGCCACGAGTTGTATTAGCCTTCTGCTGTCCTGTATAGAAGGGATGGCACTTTGAACAAATTTCAACGTGAATATCACCCTTTGTGGAACGTGTCTCGAAAGTATTACCGCAGTTGCATGTAACCTTGGAAACTAAATACTTAGGCTGGATATCCTCTTTCATGATTTTACTCCTTTCATTCGCGGGTCCTGAGATTTGGCTCAGAACTTCTAAATTGGTCGTAGTTAATGAACACGATATATCGTGCCATGCGTCCACGACGTCAATTACAAAAGCCATGTAATTATATCAGCCCTCAAGGAAAAATGCAAGAGAAAAAATAAATTTTCTCTTTATTTTTTCGTAAATTCCCCCCCTTGTTTTTAACCAACTTTCAGCCCGGAAGGCAAAAGCAGGTATTTACACGGTTTATACGCCTGTTTACTGCAATCTTCCGTCAAGGGATGTTTTTTTAATAGTATTTACAAATTCAAAATTATTTCTGGTATGAGCACACATATTGATGAGATTTTCGGTGGTGTCCTCAGGCTTGGCCCCGTTAAGGGCACGTCTTACTTTGATCATAGCCTCCATCTCGTCTCTGTTTAAAAGCAGGTCTTCGCGACGGGTGCCGGAAGCCTTAAGATCAATAGCCGGGAAGATTCTTCTTTCCGACAGGTCTCTGTTCAGTACAAGTTCCATATTGCCTGTACCCTTAAATTCCTCGAATACCACATCATCCATACGGCTGCCGGTCTCCACCAGCGCCGTAGCCAGAATAGTAAGGCTTCCGCCCTCTCTCATATTGCGGGCTGCGCCGAAAAACTTCTTAGGGAAGCCCAAAGGGGCAGGATCCAGCCCGCCCGACAGAGTACGTCCGGATGACTGGCAAGTAAGATTGCAGGCTCTTGCCATTCTTGTCAATGAGTCTACCAGTATCAC
>JAZUHR010000048.1:0-9849 GCA_045641825.1 Lachnospiraceae bacterium | reverse complement strand
ACCTACCTGCTGTCCTACTTCCGTCTTGTCTGTAGTATCCACCTTATAGCGGTAACCGGAAGTCTTGAAGGTAACTTGATAGGTGCCGGGCTGTATATTTTCCGGATCAAAGTCATAAATAACTTCGGTGATTTCTACTCCTGACTCATCCTCCAGGTCGTAAGCATAGGCATTTGCCCAGATCTTAAGATCTGTGGAAAGGGCGATACTTTCAGTAATATCATCTGTCTTTTTATAGAAATTAACGGCGTAAATTTCCTCACCATATTCCTCATCCACTACCTTATTGATTTCATCAACAATCATATTGATAGTGAAGGATGTGCCAGCTGAAGTAGCAAAGGTAACAGGGTATGTGCCCTTTTCCTTCTTGATGTCATATTCTACGGAAACGATGGATATACGCTCTTCTGTATCCGGATTCCATGCCTGTGCATCGGCACGGTCGATAATATTGGCATCTGTCAGCTCGTCGATATCGATAATATCCAGGTAAAAATCGTTGGCTGACATCTTTTCATTGGCTTCTTCATTAAATACAGGCTTATCCTCAGATACCACCATGTTAACGGTAATCGCTGTACCTGCTGATGTTTCTACAACTGTCTCATAATGAACGCCCTTGAACAAAACACTCTTAACGATACCTCGAAGTCTGCCCTGGCGCGGTCCTACTATGTCCAGGTCCTCCGGACGGATAACCACATCCACCTTCTCATCCTTATCAAAACCACAGTCTACACATTCGAAGACCTTGTCCTCGAACTGTACTCTGTAGTCAGATACCATAACACCGTCCATAATATTGCTTTCGCCGATGAAATTTGCTACATATCTGTTGGCAGGCTCATTGTAAATATCCGTAGGTGTGCCTATCTGCTGAATTTCGCCGTCCTTAAGGATAACGATTTTATCAGACATGGTCAGAGCTTCTTCCTGATCGTGGGTTACGAAAATGAAGGTAATGCCTACTTCCTTCTGAATTTTCTTAAGCTCACGCTGCATCTCTTTTCTGAGCTTGGCATCCAGCGCGCCCAGCGGCTCATCCAGAAGAAGCACCTTAGGCTCATTTACCAGCGCTCTCGCTATAGCTACTCGCTGCTGCTGACCGCCACTCATCTCATGTACGCCACGCTTGGCATAGTCCTCCAGACCTACCAGCTTCAGCATACGCATAACCTTCTGGTGAATAATGTCCTTAGGTTCCTTTTTAATATTCAAGCCGAATGCCACATTATCAAAAACATTCATGTGCGGGAACAGAGCATATTTCTGGAATACTGTATTGATATCACGCTTGTATGGCGGCAATTTAACAATATCCTCACCGTCAAAAATCACCTGTCCCTCATCGGGCTCAAGGAAACCGCCCAGTATTCGAAGAAGGGTTGTTTTACCACAACCTGATGGTCCTAAAAGTGTCACGAACTCATTTTCATAAATATCCAGATTGATACCCTTAAGAATGAGCTGCCCATCAAAACTCTTTACAATGCTTTTAAACTGAATAAGTTTGTTCATTTGCCTTACTCCTTTATAGGAAAAAGTGATTTTTTGCATCTTGTATTTTTAATAAAACGCACAAAAATTCAGTATAATTATAAATCATATATTTGAAAATGTCATCAAGTTTTTTAGTTAATATTCACAGCCTGTCCGAACTTCATTCATAGCCGTCCCTCGTTTCCACCCTGTCACTTGCAGATATGCTCGGGATGTGGTAAAATGATATGGTCTATATGTATATAATTCATGGACAAAGAAGGATTTAAGAATGGATTACGGAAAATACAGTGTAAATAATAAGCTTAGAGGTCTTAAGCAAAAAGGCACCCGCTTCTCCTCCAAATTTTCGGTGAAAGCCTTTCGTCTTTTTCTTATGACTGTTATAGGAATGGTTGTGGTAGCCGGTTTCGCGGGCTTTGGCGCCATGAACGGTCTGCTCTCCACTGCCCCCAGTATCGACACCATAAATGTCATTCCCGAGGGCTATGTTACCAAATTCTATTACAATGATAAGGCTACCCTTTCCCAGACTCTGGTAGGCGCCGGCGGTAACCGTGAATATGTCACCATCGATCAGATTCCTCCCCATGTCTACAATGCTTTCGTAGCCATCGAGGACGAGCGTTTCTGGGAGCACTACGGTATCGATATCCGAGGCATCTTCCGAGCAGCTTCCGAGTTCCTGACCAATAAGGACTTAGGCTCCGGTGCTTCCACCATCACCCAGCAGCTCATCAAAAACCAGGTTTTCGCAGGCGGTAACGAGGATTCCAGAATCAATAAGGTTATTCGTAAATTTCAGGAGCAGTACCTGGCTATTCAGCTGGAAGAGACTATGTCCAAGAAGCTGATTTTGGAGTACTACCTGAACACCATCAACTTAGGCCAGGGTGCCTACGGTGTGCAGATGGCCGCTTACACCTACTTCGGTAAAAACGTAGACGAGCTTACCATATCGGAAGCCGCAGTACTGGCTGCTCTTCCTCAGTCCCCTACTCACATGAATCCTTACCATCATCCCGATACCAACCGGAATCGTCGTGAGGATGTATTGGACGAGATGCTTGACAATAAATTTATCACCATCGACGAATACCATGAAGCCATGGAAGATACCGAGGACGTATATGATCGTATCACCACATACATCAATACCAAATCCTCTTCCACCAGCGGTGTTTACAGCTATTTTACCGATGAACTTATTGATAATCTCATCGCCGACCTGGTAGACATAGGCTACTCCCATTCCCAGGCCACCAATCTGGTCTATAAGGGCGGTCTCATCGTTAATACCACACAGGACTTCGAGGCTCAGGCTATCGCCGACAGAATTGTTGCCGATGAGAGCAATTATCCTGCACTGGGCCAGGGCACCTATTATGATATTTCCTATGCCCTGTCCATTATGATGAAGGATGGTACTACCAAGCACCTGCACCTTTCCGATTTCCTTAAGTACTTCGATTTCTTTGAAAAATACAGCCACACCAATTACAGCATCGTAGGCGGTTTGTATAATCTCCTTACCATAAATACCGATTTTATCGATGCCTGCGTAGACGAATTCAGAGAATACTGGCTGACCGAGATGGGTTATGATTATTCCAAGGGCGATCGTTTTTCCGAGAATTATACCAAGATTCTTCAGCCACAGATTTCTTTCGTACTTATGGATAATTCCACAGGTGCTGTTGTCTGTCTGGTAGGCGGCCGTGGTGAAAAACAGGGTAATCGTACCTTTAACAGAGCCACCGATGCTCTTCGTTCCGTAGGTTCCACCTTCAAGGTATTGGCTTCATTCCTTCCGGGTCTTGATACCGGCACCTTTACACTGGCTACTCCTATAGACGATTGCCCTTATTATTACACCGGCTCCAATGCTCAGGTACACCAGTGGTGGAGTAACGGTGCTTACTGGGGCTTGCAGAATCCCCGTCTGGCCATTTCCTATTCCATGAATATCGTGGCTGTTAAGGCCCTGGAGCTGGTAGGTCCACGTGTTGCCTTCAATTATCTGAAGAATCTCGGCTTTACCACTCTGGTTGAAAGAATGACCGGTCCTGACGGACTTATTTATTCCGATATCGGTCTTCCTCTGGCCCTCGGTGGTCTTACCAATGGTGTTACTAACATTGAACTTACCGCAGGTTATTGCGCAGTGGCCAATAAAGGCGCTTACAACAAGCCTTACTACTATACCGAAGTATATGACCATAACGGAAGCCTGCTCCTTAAGCATACTTCCTCCCCTACTCAGGTAATGAAGACCTCCACAGCTTATCTCCTTACTTCTGCTATGGAAGATACTCTTAAGCCCGGTGTGGGTACTTCCTCCCAATGTGACTTTAAGGATTATCCTATGAGTGTTGCCGGTAAATCCGGTACTACCTCCAACACCTTCGACGTATGGTTTGAAGGCTTCACTCCTTATTACACCGGCGGTATCTGGATGGGCTACGATACCAATCATATTTTGGAAGGTTTTAGTAATAACCATAAGAAAATCTGGCGAAAAATTATGGAGGAAATTCACGCTGTCAAGCAGTTAGAGAATGTTCCCTTTGAAAAGCCAGATTCAGTTGTTACCGCAAAAATCTGTTACAAATCCGGTCTTCTGGCCGTAGACGGTCTCTGCGACTGCGCAGACGGCGGCAGTACCGTCAGAGAAGAATACTTTGCCAAGGGTACTCAGCCTACCACCTTCTGTAAATCTCACAAGAAGGTGAATGTATGTGCTGTATCCGGCAAGCTTGTTACCGGTTACTGTGCTCATACCGTTGAAAAAATCCTCTTAGTGAAGGAAGAGCCTGAGCTTTGGAACGCCATCTTTGATGACCCTACCATGCTGTCTCCTACTCCGACACCTGAAGACTTTGAACCACCGGAGACCAACAGTAACGGCGATCCTTTCGAAGTAAAGACACAGATAGAATATGTTACCAAGGATACCACTCACGTCATGCCTACAGATTACTGTATCGACTGCGTTCCTGAGGACGAGAGACCTACTCCTACTCCTGAGCCAGGCTTGGATGATGAAGATGGCGAAGGTGGTGAAGACGGTGAAGGCGATGAAAACGGTGAAAACAGCGAGGGCAATAATGCAAATCCTGAGAGCCCCAACCCTACCCCCGTACCTACACCAATGCCCAACTAATTTGTAAATCAAATATTGTTTTGGATCACATATCCCAATAAAGCAAAAATTCCCGGCCATATCACTATGACCGGGATTTTTATTATTTGTTTTGCTATTATTTTTTGCTTTCGGGTAAAAGAATTATTTTACTACGATGTTAATTATCTTACCCTTAATGTAGATTTCCTTAACTACTGTCTTGCCTTCCACAAACTGAGCAACACCCTGAACAGCCTTAGCCTTTTCCAAAGCGGAAGCCTGCTCTTCGTCTACACCGATAGATACTGTGCCACGAAGTTTGCCGTTTACCTGAACACCGATTTCTACAGTATCCTCAACCAGTGCTGCCTCGTCATAGGTAGGCCAGCTTGCGAATGCGATAGTCTCCTTGTGACCGAAGATTTCCCAGACTTCCTCACCCATATGAGGACATACACAGGAAAGCATCTTGATAAATCCTTCTGCATACTCCTTAGAGCACTTGCCTTCCTTCATAGCAGCATTCATGAAAATCATAAGCTGGCTGATAGCTGTATTGAAGCCCAAAGTCTCGTAATCATGAGTAACCTTTTTAACGGTCTGATGATATACCTTCTTGAGGGCTTCTGTCTCATCGTCAACGATATTTTCTTCATTGGTGAAGAAGGTCCATACACGGTTGATGAAACGACGTGCACCCTCAACGCCCTGGTCGCTCCAAGGCTTGGAAGCCTCCAGCGCGCCCATAAACATCTCATAGAGTCTAAGAGTATCAGCACCATACTTGTCTACGATATCGGAAGGATTTACTACGAATTCAGGGAATCTCTTACCCATCTTAATGCCGTTGGAGCCCAGAATCATACCCTGATGAACCAGCTTCTGGAAAGGCTCCTTAACAGGGGAAATGCCCTTGTCGTAGAGGTATCTGTTCCAGATACGTGAGTACATAAGGTGTCCTACAGCATGCTCAGGACCACCGATATAGAGGTCTACAGGCATCCAGTGCTTAAGAAGCTCAGGATCACAGAAGGCCTTGTCATTGTGTGGATCAATATATCTGAAATAGTACCAGGAGGAACCTGCAGAACCCGGCATTGTAGATGTCTCACGGGTGCCTGTCACGCCATTATGTGAATACTTCTTCCACTCTACTGCATTTTCCAGAGGAGCCTTACCGTTCTTGCCCTTGTAGTCTGTAAGCTCAGGAAGGATAAGAGGAAGCTCTTCGTCATCGAGAACGTGAATATTGCCGTTCTCCTCATATACTACAGGTACTGGCTCGCCCCAGTAACGCTGACGGGCGAAAATCCACTCACGGAAGTGGTAATTTACTGTACGCTTAGCCACGCCCATTGCTACCAGCTTATCGGTAATGGCTACCTTGGCCTCTTCTACAGTAAGACCTGTGAATTCCTCAGAATTAATGAGCTTGCAGCCCTTACCCAGGTAGTCATATTTTTCAAAGGCATGCTCTGATCCATCAGCGCCCTCGATAACCTGAATCATAGGAATATCGTGTACTACTGCGTATACAAAGTCTCTCTGGTGATGGGAAGGAACTGCCATGACAGCACCTGTACCATAATTTGCCAGAACGAAATCGCCGATGAAAAGGCGTACTTCCTTGCCGTTTACAGGGTTGATGGCACGAAGACCTTTAAGCTCGCATCCTGTCTTGCCCTTATTGAGTTCAGTACGGTCCATATCGTTTTTCTTGATGGTCTCATCGATATAAGCCTGTACTTCTTCGGGATTTTCCACACGGCTCATAAGGCTCTTAACCACTTCGCCGTCCGGTGCAAGTACCATGAAGGTGATACCATATATAGTCTCGATACATGTGGTGAAAATAGAGAATTCACCGCCGCCTACTATCTGGAATTTTACCTCAACGCCCTCGGATTTACCGATCCAGTGACGCTGAATATCCTTGGTAGACTCAGGCCAGTCAATCTCCTCGAGGCCTTCAAGAAGCTTTTCTGCAAAAGCAGCCTGGTCGATAACCCACTGCTTCATATTCTTTCTGACAACAGGGAAGCCACCACGCTCTGACTTGCCGTCGATTACCTCATCGTTGGAAAGAACCGTACCCAGCTCCTCACACCAGTTAACAGGCATATCAATGTACTTGGCATAGCCATCCAGATAAAGCTGCTTAAAAATCCACTGGGTCCACTTGTAGAATTCAGGATCTGATGTAGCTACACATCTGTCCCAGTCATAGTCAAAACCAAGTTCCTTAAGCTGACCGGTAAAGGTCTGGATATTCTTCTGTGTGAAGCCGTTAGGATGATTACCTGTGGATACCGCATACTGCTCTGCAGGAAGACCGAAGGAGTCATAGCCCATGGGATGAAGGACATTGTAGCCCTGCATTCTCTTCATACGTGAAACGATATCTGTAGCAGTATAGCCTTCCGGATGGCCTGCATGAAGACCTACGCCTGAAGGATATGGGAACATATCAAGAGCATAGAATTTAGGCTTGGAAAAATCCCATACGTCAGTCTTGAATGTTTTATTTTCTTCCCAATATTTTTGCCATTTTGGCTCAATATTTTTAGGTGAATATTCTCTAATCATTTTAATTTCCTCGCTATAATAGATTATTGACCGCAGCAGCCGCCACAGCCGCCACCGGTAGATCCGCAGCAACCACCCTCGTCATCACTGCCGCATCCGCATGTAGGCTGCATTCCTGTAAAAAGAGCACCATCCAGATATGCCTGAACTGCTGAATCTGCATCGCCTGAAGCTCCCGGCACTACCAGGATGCCTGCCTGCATAAGTGCAGTCATTGCTGCTGAACCGAGGCCACCGCAGATAAGTACCTGCGCGCCTGCATTTGCCACGAAGCTTACTGCGTCGTCATGACCGGAACCACTGAATTCATATACCCTCTTTTCAGCCTCGGAGCCTGTAATACGATATACGGAAAACTCTGTAGTATGACCGAAGTGAGGATTTACGTTATTATGCTCGTCTGTAGCTACTGCTACGATTAAAGCCTTGGCTACATCCTTTTCTACAGGATACATTTTCTCGATAAAATCAGCTGCCCCCTGAAGCTCAGGAATTTCAGCCTCTTCGATCTTTCCTGCATCTACCTTCTCTGCTATAGAAGCATCCAGAGGAAGCTTTGCCAGTACCTTTAACTGGTATTTTGCTGCGATTTCATCAATATGGCTCTTACCGAAAACTTCGATTTTCTTATCACAGTCAGGGCACTTTACATAACTGTAATTTTCCACCAGACCCAGAATCGGAACGTTCATGGCCTTAGCCATATTTACGGCCTTGGCTACAATCATGGATACCAGCTCCTGAGGAGAAGTAACGATGATTATGCCATCTACAGGCAGTGACTGGAATACTGTAAGAGGAACATCACCTGTCCCCGGAGGCATATCTACAAACATGTAGTCTACATCTCCCCATACGACCTCTGTCCAAAACTGCTTAACTGTGCCGGCAATAACAGGTCCTCTCCAGATAACGGGCATCTCCTCGTCATCAAGAAGCAGATTGACGCTCATTACCTCTGTTCCGCCTGCGGAAACAGCAGGAAGCAGACCCACTTCTGCGGCTGCTGCTCTCTCGTGGATACCAAAAGCCTTAGGTATGGAAGGTCCTGTGATATCGGCATCAAGAACTGCTGTATCATACCCCTTTCTATTCATAAGTACTGACAGGTAGGAAGTCACCAGGGACTTGCCCACGCCGCCTTTACCTGAAATAACGCCAATTACCTTCTGCACATGTGAAAACTGATTGCAAGGCTCCTTTAAGCTCTGGGAAGCCTTTCTGCTGGGGCAGTCAGAACCACAACTGCTGCAGGATCCGGAACAATTTTCCTGTTCCTCATTTTTAATATCTTCTGCCATAAAAACTCCTTTTCCCACCCCAATAAGAGGACAGGATATTAAAATAAAACTTAAATATTAAGTATACCTTAATGCCCTTCACTTTTCAAGTCCTTTAACGCGTTAAAGAATAATTTTCCCTGGTAAAATTCCCAGTCCAATGCTCTTTTTCAAGCTTTTATCGAAACGAATTATAAAAAAAGCATAAACTGGCCGCCAAATCTTGTATGCTCCCGGCTAAATAACTATAATATAAGCAGCGGCATCAGAAAAACTTAAATTTAAGGAGGTAATTTTTTATGGCAAAATGGGTATGTCCTGTATGTGGTTATGTTCACGAGGGAGAAAATCCCCCTGAGTCCTGTCCTGTATGTCATGTAAGCGGTTCAAAGTTCACAAAGGTTGAGGGTGAGCTTACTCTGGCTGCCGAGCACAAATTCGGCATCTACGAGTCTACAGTTAAGAACAATCCTGCTATTTCAGATGAGGATAAAAAGTATATTCTCGAGCAGTTAAAGGCTAATTTCCAGGGCGAGTGCTCAGAAGTAGGTATGTATCTGTGTATGGCACGCATTGCTCACAGAGAAGGCTATCCTGAGGTAGGCCTCTACTGGGAGAAGGCAGCTTATGAAGAAGCTGAGCATGCTGCCAAATTCGCAGAGCTTTTGGGTTCCGAGTGTGAGCCAAAGATGACCACTTCCACCAAGCAGAATCTGGCATGGCGTGTTGATTGTGAATTCGGCGCTACCAAGGGTAAATTCGATCTGGCTCTCTGTGCCAAGAAGAATGGTCTGGACGAGATTCACGATACAGTTCATGAGATGGCTCGCGATGAGGCCAGACACGGTAAGGCTCTCAAGGGCTTACTTGACAGATATTTCAAGTAATACTGTTTTAAATTTTTAATTTCAAGTTTTTTCAGAGAAGGTGGCGATGTCATCTTCTCTTTTTTGTGGAAAAATGTCCTTCAAAATTATATTAATATACATAAAAAATACCCTCCTTACCGCTTGTCCGGTAAAGAGGGTATTTATCAAATTTGCGTCACGCACATAAATATTTTTACTGATTCAGCATTTCATTTGTTCTGGACTCAATAGTCATGATAGCATCTGTAACTTCACGAACGGAAGCCAGATTTGTATCAGACATTCTGCTGACAATATCGGCACCTGCAGTAACCTCTTCTGTAGCAGCAGCCACACCTGAGAGGCTTTCTACCAGAGTTTTGTTGGATACTGTGAGATCTGAAATCTCATTACTGATAATACCTACGCTGTCAATAAGTGTGCCCATATTTCCTCTGAGTGCCTTGAAAGCTTCGGATGCCGCATTAATCTTTTCACCCTGGCTCTC
>JAZUHR010000047.1:0-10167 GCA_045641825.1 Lachnospiraceae bacterium | reverse complement strand
ATAATATTCTATGTTGTGACAAATGAGCCTGGTGAAGGAACTTTACTGAAAGGGACAGAATTGCAAAAAGTCTTTAATGAGCAATATATGGCGGTTTTGGCAGTATCGGATGATATCGTTATTATCAAAGAAGAAGCATTGTATAATTCATCCGTATTTGTATTAAGGATATAGTAGTTGACACTACAAAAGGCGTAGCGGAGAAAAAGGTGTCAAACAGAACCGTCACCGGTGACACGGGTGACACACGGTGACACAGTTTTTAAACGAAGTGCGAGAAAAAGCACTTCGTTTTTTCTTTTTTTGTCAATTTAAGGGTAAAAATGTATAATTCAGTGTAAAGCTATTTCATAAACAGAAAAATATGCTATTCTTAAAGCACAAAATGATACGTAGCATTTTACAGGTAACAGTCTTTTAAGGAGCATGCAAATGAAAGATGAACTGATTTTTTGCCTGGTAGTGGTGGGACTTCTGGCAGCCTGCGTTCTAGCCCTGGTGGTGTCCGTGATCAGGATGCAAAGAAGGATGGAAGCACAGCAGGAAAAAATTAAAAATCTCATACAGCTGAATGCTAAGCTTAGAAGCAGCCGGCATGATTATCTTAACAGTATGCAGGTGGCATATGGCCTTATGGAACTCAACGAGTACGAAGAGCTGCATAAGTACTTAGAGCCTATGTATAAGGATATTATGAAGACCGGAAAGGCTTTGAAGACTTCAATACCGGCAGTAAATGCGCTGCTTATGGCGAAGATGAATGAGGCGGAAAATGCCGGAATAGATTTTTATATTGAGGTCAATACTAATTTGAAGGGATTGGAAATCGGAGAGTGGGAGATATGCAGAATTCTTGCAAATCTCCTGGACAATGCCAACAGAGCCTGCATTGACAGCGGTAAGCCTGAGAAAAAGATATGGGTCAATATATCGGAAACTCAGGAAAAGTTCATCTTTGAAGTCGGTGATAACGGTGTAAGTATTAGGGAAGAAGACAGGGAAAATATTTTCAAACAGGGATTTACTACCAAAAAGGAACCCGGTCATGGGCTTGGACTCGATATAGTGAGAAGACTCGTGAACAAGAATAAGGGCGACGTAAGGCTGGTATGTTTAAACGATGATGAAAAATATTTTGAAGTCGGTTTTAGAAAGGAGGAAAGCTGATTGGAACCTGCAATTATTATTGGAATAGCATTATTGGTAGTAGGATTTTTATTCGCAGCGATTGAGATAAAACTTCCGGGATTTGGGATCTTTGGTTTTTTATCAATTATTATGCTGGTGGTGGGAGTGGTGCTGACAGCTCAGACTGCAGAGCAGGGAGTGACCCTGGCAATCATCGTGGTGGTGCTTCTGGCAGTCATGATAACAGTTTTTCTGGTGTTTATGCAGAACAAGAAAAACAAATCCCCGCTGGTCTTAAATGATGAACTGACAGGCGACGGAGAGTTCCTTGGAAGCGACGATATGAAGTATCTGGTGGGCAGCGTAGGGACAGCGACCACAGACCTTCGCCCACAGGGAAATATCAGTATAAATTATGTCGAGATGGAAGCAAAGGCCATCGACGGTAAGTTTATTAAGCATTCTAACAAAATTAGGGTTGTGGCTGTTGTAGACAATAAGCTGCTTGTGGAAAAAATGTAAAGGCCTTTAATGGCTTTGGAAAATTGGGAGGTAAAAACTATGTTATGGAAAGTAATTGCTTTATGTGTGGTAGTCGCTCTGCTTATAGCATTTTTTGTGCTGGTTCCTGTGGGACTCTGGATTTCAGCTTTGGCAGCAGGAGTAAAAATCGGTATATTTAATCTTATTGGTATGAAGCTTAGACGCGTAAGACCTGCCAGAATTGTATTCCCGCTTATTAAGGCTACCAAGGCAGGACTGAAGCTGACAGCCAACCAGTTGGAAGCACATTTGCTGGCAGGCGGTAATGTTGACAGCCTTGTAAATGCACTGGTGGCAGCGCAGAGAGCAGAAATCGACATGAGTTTCGAAAGAGCATCAGCTATAGACCTGGCCGGCAGAGACGTTTTTGAAGCTGTAAAAATGAGCGTTACACCCAAGGTAATTGAGACTGATGTGGTATCAGCAGTGGCACAGGACGGTATCGAGCTTCTGGTAAAGGCCAGAGTTACGGTTAGAACCAATATCGACAGACTGGTAGGCGGTGCCGGTGAGCAGACAGTACTTGCAAGAGTTGGCGAAGGCATAGTTACTACCGTAGGTTCTGCGGAAAATCACAAAACAGTGCTTGAAAATCCGGATGTTATCTCCAGAGTGGTACTGGATAAGGGACTTGATGCCGGGACTGCCTTTGAAATTATATCCATCGATATTGCGGATATCGATATCGGCAGAAATATCGGAGCCCAGCTGCAGAGCCATCAGGCTGAGGCTGACAAGAATATCGCACAGGCCAAGGCTGAAGAGAGAAGAGCTATGGCTGTTGCATTAGAGCAGGAAATGAAGGCACGCGTAGTAGAGGCAAGAGCACGTGTTGTTGAAGCTGAAGCTAAGGTGCCGGAAGCTATGGCAAATGCCCTTAACAATGGCAACATCGGTGTTTTAGACTATTACAATCTTAAAAATGTGATTGCAGATACAGAAATGAAGCAGGATATTGGTAAGGGTATTACTGATTACGTTTCTAAGAAAAAGGTTGAAGAATAACAGGTGCCGGGACTAATGATAGAAGTGATGGTTATAGAGGATGATGAGCGGATCAGACTCCTTTTGAAAAAAATGATAGAGAAGACCGAGGGCTTTACTGTTGTGAGTGAAGCGGGAACCGTATCGGAAGCATTGGATAAGTACCGTGAAAAGCCTGTGGGAGTGGTTATGGCGGACATAGACTTGGCCGGCGAAAGCGGACTTATGTGTGCCAGGAAAATCTGCGATTTAAACCCCAAGGTAAAGATTGTATTTACTACCGCCCACAGCGAATTTATGGCGGACGCTTTCGAAATATATGCTTTTGACTATATTGTAAAGCCCTATAATATCGACAGAGTTAACAGAACCCTGCTTAGAATAAGGGACTTATATAAAGAACTTGAAGGCCTGCCGAAACCCGTCGAGAGCAGTCAGGTGCCCGTGACCAAGAATGACAAGCTTGTGATAAAAAACAGGGATGAAATAAATTTTATCGATATGGATGAAATAGTTTTTATCGAGCGGGTAGACGGGACCTCAAGAATTGTTACAGTTGCTTCTATTTATCAGACCGCTACTTCACTTACGGATTTATTTGAAAAGCTTGACCAGAATAAGTTTTTAAGAAGCCACAGATCCTATATCCTGAATATGACCAAAATTGAAAAGCTGACACAGTATGGCCGATGGACCTATTGCGTAAGCTTCAAGGGAACTGATGAGACGGCTCTTTTAACTTACGATAATTATGAAAGACTAAAAAAATATATGTAAAGAACGCCTCTGTATGCTGACGAAAGTAGTATACAGAGGTGTTTTTTAATGCTATGATATTTTTCGGAGGAGAGTATGATCCATGAATATTAAACTTGTAAATTAACACATGAATATAAAAACTCCTACTCCAAAAGAGATGGCAGCAAAACTTTTGAGTCTACGGTGTATGCTATAAAATTTTCATAAGGGAGAGTGAATTATGAACGATTCAACAAAAGAGTTTTTCAGGCAAAACGATGACATTGTTAACGCGAGAGTGTGTAAAATCATGCTTTGGCTCACACTGGCATTCCCGGTAATAGCGGTGCTGTCGGCACTTAAGGTCTTTCAGATAGTGCTGGTGGATTTGATTCCGGTGGCCATCCTGGGCTGTATCTGTACCTTTTCTCCGACTATATTGAAGAAAATGAAGGTGAATGCCACATTTTTGAAATACTATTCCATGTTCGCCCTGTCAGCAGTAGTGGCTATTATGGGCACCAATTCACACATCGGCATCTATATGACTCTGGTACTTTCTATGGCTATGAGCTGTATGTACTTCGATTCCAAATTCACCGGAAAAGTAGCTATTATGGGCTTTTTGTTCATGGTGATATCTACATTTGTCCGATCCACCAATGTCCAGCTCCTTGAGGGTGAGACCCAGATGAAATGGTTTACCGGACACGTTATGGGCTATGTGATTGAGTTTGTGGCTATGTCAGCGGTCTTTATTTCTATAGCCAAGCAGTCCAGAAAGCACTTGGAAAAGCTACACAATACCGAGCAGGTACAGCTGGTGCTGGATAATTGCTCTGTAGCGGCAGGTGACCTGACCACTGCCATGGAGGAGCTTCATGCTTCCCTGGAGGACAGTAAGAGCAGTAATTCCCAGATTTCCACAGCGGTTGATAAGACCCTGGAGGACTGTGACAATAATCAGAAATTCGTTACAAACACAGTTTCTCGTATTGAGAATCTTTTGGCTGTAATGGATTCCATCATGGAAAAAACAAAGCACATGCTGGATGCGTCTAATCGTACTACCGAAAGCACCAAGGAGTATATCCAGGTAATGGACGGCGCGGTAAACAGCATGTATGAGATCGAGCAGACCTCCGGCAGCACTGTTGAAGCCATCAAGGAGCTGGGGGATCGTATCATGAATGTAGAGCAGATGATCGGTGAAGTAGAATCCATCGCTACTCAGACCAATCTCCTGGCTCTGAATGCCTCTATCGAGGCAGCGCGTGCCGGCGAACAGGGACGAGGCTTCGCAGTAGTAGCAGAGCAGGTACGTAAGCTGGCTGAAGAGTCCAAGATGACTGTTCAGAATGTTACAGGCACAGTTCAGGAAATTCGTGAAAGCATGGAGCAGGCCAACGAAGCTACACTTCGTGGTACCAATTCCGTTCATATGGGTATTGAGTATATCGCTAATGCCAAGGAGAAGGCAGAGCAACTGGGCGAAATTCAGCAGACCTCTATCTCTATTGTTGATGAAATCATGGATAGCTGCCAGACCTCCAAGAATTTTGTTGCCGAAGTAGTAGACATGTCACAGAATATGGCACAGCTGGTAGAGCATTCCACAGAGATGGTAAGCGGCATCCGTAATGGTGTAAGCGCTCAGGACGAAGTCATCGCCAGACTTTCAGAGCTTTTTGAAAAGGTTAATCAGGTATCCGCAGGCCTTAAGAAAATCGTGGATGAGGAAAAAGCGGAATAATCTATTTACGGGTAACTGACGATGCGGATGAACTGAACAAAAGAATCACTACCTTTGAAAATGTCTATTATTTTGCTTATCCCTGCTCTTCGACAGTTATCAATGCCAAGGGAGAAAAGGAGCCCAATGCCAAAATTACCGAAAGTCTTTTCATGAGAAGTGCCATTCTTATGAGCAAATATCAGGGGACGACACAGGGCGGTATAGTGATAGACGAAAGCTGGCAGGCCAACGACGGATTGGTGAACGATGTATCTGCGATGGCTCCCGGTCACGCACCATGGCAGAAGTACGTGGAGGGAGAGACCTTGAGGGCAGGGCAGTACTATGTAATGCCTACTCAGACCGGTGACCATATGTATTTTCAGGGGGGCCTTACGAAAAGGGTGAAAATTAAGCCTTTTTATCTGGATCTGGTGCAGATGATAAGCAATCTGTATAAGTAAATAAAATTTTTTCGAGTTAGCCTTGACAAACAGAGTTAGTTATGCTAAACTGACGACTGTTAGTTGAGACTAACTTTTTTGTGGATTAGTTAGGCTGTGAAGGGAGGCATATAAAATGAATATATCAAATGCAGAGCTTGGTGCAGATGTAACTGTTGTAGGTATCAATACCGATGACGAAGAATTGAAGAGTTTTCTCTTCTCGTTAGGATGCTATAGCGGCGAGGAGGTTACAGTAGTCTCCAGAAAAAAGGCCAGCTATATTCTTTCCATAAAGGATGCCAGATATACTATTGACAGAGATTTGGCAGAGGCGATAGAAATAGCATCGTAAATAAAAAAATGAATCGAAAGATTCATATTTTTTATAAAGTTGGGTTAGGATAAACTAACTCACGCATATAATTGGGAGGGAATAGAAATGAGGATTGCACTTACAGGAAATCCGAACAGCGGAAAGACCACAATGTATAACGCATTGACAGGTCGCAATGAAAAAATTGGCAACTGGGCAGGTGTTACGGTTGACAGGAAGGAAAGCAGCATCAAGAAGACTTATTATGATGGCGACCGGGAAGTCATCGCAGTGGATCTTCCCGGTGCTTACTCCATGTCACCTTTTACATCAGAGGAAAGTATCACCAGCAGCTATGTAAAAAATGAAAATCCGGATGTTATTATTAACATTGTGGATGCCACAAATTTAAGCAGAAGCCTGTTTTTTACAACACAGCTCCTGGAACTGGGAATACCACTGGTAATCGCTTTGAATAAGAGCGATGTGAATGCGAAGAAGGGAACCAAAATCGATGTGGATAAGCTCTCTGGAAAGCTGGGCTGCCCTGTAATTGAAACAGTATCTACTTCGTCAAATGGTCTTAAAAGCGTAGTTGAAAAGGCTATAGAGGTCGCCGGCAGTAAGCAGGAGGCTCCTTACAAGCAGGAGAATATTGACTTACATAATAAGAGTGAGGTGGAGAGCGCGGACAGAAAGCGCTTCGCCTTTGTAAACAGTATTGTTAAAGAAGTTGAGACCAGAAAGGTTCTTACCAAGGAAAAGAATACCAGCGACAAGATTGATGCGGTACTTACGCATCCGGTATCCGGAGTAATCATTTTTGCTGCAGTAATGTTTCTGGTTTTCTATATTTCCCAGTCCACCCTCGGCACCTGGATTGCCGACTGGCTGGTAGGCTGGATCGAGAGCTTCCAGGAATGGGTGGGAGAAAAGATGGCGGATGCCAACCCGCTTCTCTACGCTCTTCTGGTAGATGGAATTATCGGCGGTGTTGGTGCGGTTGTAGGCTTCCTGCCATTAGTAATGGTAATGTATTTCCTGATCGCCCTTTTGGAGGATTGCGGCTACATGGCCCGCGCTACAGTAGTTCTTGACCCTATTTTTAAGAGGGTGGGGCTTTCCGGTAAAACAGTCATTCCTATGGTTATCGGAACCGGCTGTGGAATTCCCGCAATTATGGCCTGCAGAACTATCAGAAATGAACGCGAGCGCAGGACCTCCGCTATGCTGGCTACCTATATGCCCTGTGGTGCAAAGCTTCCTGTTATAGCCCTTTTCGCAGGAGCGTTTTTCGGAGACAGCGCCTGGGTAGGACCGCTTATGTACTTTGTGGGCATCCTGCTCATCCTTCTTGGAGCACTGATTGTTAAAGCCGTTAACGGCATGAAGTACAGAAAGTCCTTTTTCATCATTGAATTACCTGATTATAAGGTACCTAGCCTCAAATTCGCTTTGGGCTCCATGTTGGAAAGAGGTAAAGCTTATATTATAAAAGCGGGAACCATTATCCTGGTATGTAATACGGTAGTGCAAATCATGCAGTCCTTTGATACACATTTTCAGGTTGTGGAAGAAGGTATGGAAAACACATCCATTCTTGCTGCGATTGCAGGCCCCTTCTCATACCTGCTCCTTCCTATCGTCGGTGTCGCTGCATGGCAGCTGGCGGCAGCGGCTATTACCGGATTTATCGCCAAGGAAAATGTAGTGGGCACTCTGGCCGTATGCTATGCCATCACAAACTTCATAGACACAGAGGAACTGGAGCTTATTGGCGGTGGAAGCGAAGTGGCAGCGGTTATGGGACTTACCAAAGTGGCAGCGCTGGCATACCTTATGTTTAACCTGTACACACCGCCCTGCTTCGCAGCTATCGGTGCTCTTAACTCAGAGCTAAAGAGCGGTAAATGGCTTCTGGGCGCTATCAGCCTGCAGCTGGCCACGGGCTTTACCGTAGGCTTCCTGGTATATCAGGTAGGAACACTTATTACTATAGGCAGCCTGGGAGCAGGCTTTGCAGGCGGACTTATTGCAGTAATTGTTTTCGCAGCGATTATTACAGGACTTATTGTTAAAGCCAATAAAAAGGCATAAAAGGAAGTGAGCAAATGGAAAATTTTGTCATAATAGCCACCCTGCTTATACTGGTAGGGGGAGCTGTATTCTATATTTTGAAGGAAAAAAAGAAAGGCAGGAAATGCATAGGTTGTCCTTATTCGGGAAGCGCATCCTGCCATTGCAAAGATAATCACGTTAATTAGATTTTACAAGAAAACTGTTGACTTAATTGAAATCCTCTGCTATAGTTTGGTTTACCGCTTTAACGCGACAGATTGATAAACTGATTGTATGGTCAGGAAAATGCGAGGATACTTAAATGAAGGAATTGAAGAACCTGCTTGGTTACAGAGACAGTATTAAGGTTGTGGACGCCACACTTCGTGATGGCGGTCTGGTTAATGATTTTTATTTTACAGACGAGTTCGTAAAAAATCTATATAAGACCAATATTGAAGCAGGCGTTGACTATATGGAAATGGGCTACCGCGCTTCCAAGAAGGTCTTCGACGAGTCCAAGTTCGGCAAGTGGAAATTCTCATCGGATGACCATATCCGTGAAATCGTCGGGGACAATGATACCAGGCTGAAGTTGGCTATTATGGCCGATATCGGAAGACACGACAAGAATGACTTCGACAAAAAGGTTAACAGCCCGGTAGACCTGGTCAGAGTAGCGGCATATATTCATCAGATGCCGGAGGCTATCGATATGATCGAGGACGCAGCTGCCAAGGGATATGAGACTACCTGCAATATTATGGCTATTTCCTCAGCTCAGGAGACCGATATCAAGGTGGCTCTGGATATGCTGGGCAAGACACCTGTTGATGTCATCTACATTGTAGACAGTTTTGGCTCTATTTTCCCTGAGCAGATGGCGAGAATTGCCGACGTTTACAATGAATTTGCAGTCAAATATGGTAAAAAGCTGGGCATTCACGCTCACAATAACCAGCAGCTGGCCTTTGCCAATACTATTGAGGCCTGCGGTGACGGCGTAGACTGGCTGGATGCCACATACATGGGCATGGGACGTGGTGCCGGTAACTGCGCCATGGAGCTACTTCTGGGCTTCTTAAAGAATCCTAAGTACAATACATATCCTGTACTCAGCTTCCTTGAAAAGGATATGCTGAAGCTGAAGGAAAGCGGCATTGTATGGGGCTACGACATTCAGTATCTGCTGACAGGTTTGCTTAATCAGCATCCCAGATCTGCTATCCAGTTCACCAAGGATAAGAGACAGGACTACGCAGAATTTTATAATGAGCTGATTTTATAATTTTCAGAGACTTCGGGAGTTTTCCGGAGTCTTTTTTAATAAGCTTCTTGCAGAGCCCGTCCGCTCTGTGATAGGATAAATGAAGAACATGAAGAGGAGGAATAGGGGACAACATGACTATTAACGAATATCAGGAGTTGGCAATGACCACACTGAATCCCAAGCTTAACAAGAAGGATGTATTGATAAACAGTGTTATGGGCTTGTGTGGTGAGTCCGGTGAAGCTATAGATATTGTGAAAAAGTGGATGGCTCAGGGGCATGAACTGGACCGGGAGCATCTGGCGAAGGAGCTGGGGGATATCGCCTGGTACCTGGCAGAAGCGGCAACAGCACTGGAAATTCCTCTGGAAGAGGTGCTGAAGGCAAATATCGAAAAATTAAAAAAGAGATATCCGGAGGGCTTCGACAGCAGGAAATCCCTGGTAAGATTAGAGGGCGATATCTAGAACTCAGCTGTATAGAGGCAGAGAAGGGAGAAAACTATGAGCAGTTATATTATGGACCTGAGAAAACTGGTGGGACACAGGACACTCATTCAGTGCGCAGGGTCCGTCATAATTATGAATGACTTGGGACAGGTCTTGCTGGCAAAAAGAACTGATAACCACCTCTGGGGCTATGCAGGGGGATCGGTGGAAATCGATGAAAAGGTGGAAGACTGCGCAAAAAGGGAGCTCTTCGAGGAGACAGGACTTATCGCGGATGAAATGTCCTTTTTCATGGTGAATTCCGGTCCGGAGGTGCACTATATATATCCAAACGGCGACGAGGTATCCAATATAGAGATCATCTACGTATGCAAAAGGTACCATGGTACTCTTACGCCTCAGGCTGAAGAAGTGGAGGATATCCGTTTTTTTGACGCCTGTGATATAGACCTGGAAATGATTTCTCCACCTATCAGGCCGGTAGTGGCGCACTTACTTGATTG
>JAZUHR010000046.1:0-2530 GCA_045641825.1 Lachnospiraceae bacterium | reverse complement strand
TATAAGGAAAGGGGCACCACACGCTTGTGAGTACCCCTCTCAAAAAGTCGTTTTCTATTAACCGCGACGCTCACTGCGGCCTTCGCCGAAGCGGCGGCCTCTACCGCGGCGCTCACCGTTCTTGTTATCAAATCTTCTTCTGGGATTTGCTTCTCTCTTTAAGGAGATGATAACATGACGATAAGGCTCTTCACCGTCACTCTTTGTCACCACATATTTATCGTTCTGAAGAGTAGAATGGATGATTCTTCTCTCATAAGGATTCATGGGCTCTAAGGATACGGCATGCTTGGTTCTCTTAACCTTGGATGCGATATTCTTCGCAAGGTTTTCAAGAGTAGCCTTTCTTCTTTCTCTGTAATTCTCGGTATCAAGCTTGACACGAAGATAATCTTCGTTGTCCTTGTTGATCACGAGACTTACCAGATACTGAAGGGAATCCAGTGTCTGGCCTCTCTTGCCAATGAGGACACCCATGTCATCACCGGCCAGGTCAATGTTCAGGCACTGTTCTTCTTCGTCCATCACAGAGGTGATCTCAACCTCCATGTTCATGGTCTTAAATACATCCTTCAGAAAGTCCTCTGCGATATCAACCACAGTAACGATCTTGGATGCCTTAATGGTTGCGGGCTTTGCTCCGAAAATACCAAAAAGTCCGTTGCTGCCTCTTTCTACAACCTCATAATTCAGCTTTTCAGCGGTGGTTCCTAACTGAACAAGCGCTTTTTCAACTGCTTCTTCAACGGTTCTCGCTGAAACTTCAATAAAATCGCTCATATAGGAAACCTCTTACTTATTCTTTCTCTCTTCGTAATCACTTACCATTCTTGCACGGGAGGCAATGCTGCCCATATTTGCATTCTTGGTCTTGTAATACTCAGTAGAATCCTTAACCTTCTGGTCGTTGCTCTTCTTCTTCTCATCCGCTAATGCCTGGCGGCGCTCATAAAGCTCATGCTCTTTGTTCATAGACTTCATGGTTGCTGCTGCATTGATTGCGGGAAGTCCCTTTGCCTGACGCTTTGCATTCTGCTTCTCGATGTTTTCCTTGATCATCTCATTCACATCGATCTTGTCCATGTACTTGTTAATGCATACCTGCATTGCCCAACGTACTGCAGCACTTGCTACCCAGTAGATACCAATACCCATGGGGAAAGTGAAACAGAAAACAACAGACATCAGAGGCATCATGGTGTTCATCTGCTTTGTCATCTGAGCACCGGGTGCATCGGGGTCGGTCTGGGTAGACATAGTCTTTGCTGCAAAGTACTGAGTCACACCTGCAAGGATGGGAATCAGGATACCAAGGTTCAGACCGGGTCTTTCCAGGAGGTTCAGGGAACCAAAGAAGGAGTTGATTTTTAAGAACTCTGCGGAATTCGTAGAGATCACCTGCTGTGCGGCAGGGAAAATTTCCTTTAACTTATCCCAGGAAGCTGCATTGAATCTTCCGAAAAGGTCAACGAGCTTTGAGATATCGGTATAATCCACTCTGGTAACTGCATACTGAGCACCGGCTTTTTCTGCCAGCTCAGCAATTTTTTCAATGTAGCCACTGGGGTTCGCTTTAATTACGGCCTCAGCTACATTTGTCAGCATCTTGTTTACCTCGCCAACGTATGCAGGAATTCTGTAGATTACCTGATACAGGGCAAATAATACAGGAAGCTGGATAAGGGATGTCAGACATCCACCGGTAGGCTTTGCACCATACTTTTCATAGATGGCCTGCTGCTCTGCCATCATGCGCTGCTGAGAATTGGGATCTTTCTTTCCCTGGTACTTCTTCTGCAGAGCCATGATCTCCGGCTGCATGATATTGTTTACCTTCATGAATTTCTGCTGCTTGATGGTAAGGGGAAGCATCAGAACGTTCATTACAATGGTGAAGATAAAGATACATGCCGCAATGTTATGGACGCCAAGCTTATAAATAAGGTCCATAATCATTCCCATAATGGTTGCCAGCCAACCGATTACGGGGGTGGTACTCTTCGTCAATAATAAGAAATTCACTTGTTGGTCCTCCAGTTTAAGGAACAGGATCATATCCACCCTTGGCAAACGGGTGGCATCTAAGGATTCTCTTTATTGCCAGATACGAGCCCTTTAATGCGCCATGCTTTTCAATTGCCATGATGGCATATTGGGAGCATGTGGGAAAATAGATACAGGTTCTTCTTCCTTTTAAAGCGGAGAGATATTTCCTGTAGAAGCGAATCAGAGCTATCAGGAGCTTCTTCATCATATCTTTATACCTGTTCTTTCCATAAATGGTGTCCTCTGAGTAAATGGATCAGGGCTCCTTCAATTTCCTGATAGGATCTATCCTTACATTTCTCTCTGGCAATAACCACTAAATCGTATCCGCAAACTGCCTGCGCGCAGTTTAATCGATAGCTCTCGCGGATACATCTCTTCAGTCGGTGCCTTACAACACTGTTTCCGACTTTTTTACTCACAGATATCCCTACTCTGTTTTCTTCTTCATCGTTTCTCTTCTTAATATACATAACAAGATACT
>JAZUHR010000045.1:0-6153 GCA_045641825.1 Lachnospiraceae bacterium | reverse complement strand
ACAATCTGCTGATAGGAAGCCATTTCATTATTTATTCTGGCAACAAGGAGATATGTTTGTTTGTTTGTTTGTTTGTTTGTTTGTTTGTTTGTTTGTTTGTTTAGCCTATACGGTCTTAATGCAATAATCATTTCTTCGTTTTTCTTTTCCTCTTCTGCTGAAAATGTAATTCCTAACTGTTCCTTCAACCGATAAATAAGAATATTTTCATTTAATGCCTGGTACAGAAGAAAAGAACTTTTTGCCATTAGTTCTATCCTAATCAACTGTCTATTATACCATTCAGCTTCTTTGATATTTTCTCTTGCTATTTGTATTTTTACCGCTGCAAGCAAATATAGTACTATTATTCTATAGTCTCTGTCTGCTCCATTATTACAAACGTCATCACATATGGTGATAATAAAATCAGCAATTGAATCATCTACTTTTCCCTTTTGATTCATCACCATATTATATATGGCGGTAAACTCCATTCTTGTCATATAATATTCACCTGAATATTTATAATTTGGAATAGTATAATTTAGTGCTTTTTGAAGATTATTACTACATTCTTCAACTGAAATCTCACCATTTCTATACTTTGCCATAGACTCTGCTATCAATATAAACTGGTCATCCTGCGGTGTGCAATTATTCCTTAGTATCAATTTCAGATGTGCCAATTCTTTCATCATACCTTGATTATTTCTTGAATTTAAATACCGATTTATATTTTCCTCGCATTTCTTTGTTTCTAAATCAGTCACCGAAACATTCGTTTTCTGATACTCTCCGGATAAATTTAATCGTTTCAACAATTTTATCATCTTCTGATTTTTCGGATTTCCTTGAAGATTCTCGATACGGGCCAATGTATCTGAATCGCATATTCCTGTACTAAGTTCTGCTCTGGACATGCCAAGCATCAGTCTACGCCTGCGTATTATATCACCGGTACAATTGACGCCTCCTTCGTCATATAAATAGCACCAATCCTTCGTAGTTATGTCGACCTCATAGTATTTCCCCAATTCTCTCCACAACGAGTCTGCTTCATAACAATTGCTCCTAATTTCCATCAAATCCGGATAGTGTTCCAATATTTCACTCCCCTTCAAATTCATGATGCAGTCCCACACTCTTTTTTTAATTTCCGTTAATTCCAAAACGAATATCAGCCTATTAACTGAATGTATCAAATTGGTAGCCCTATCTAATAACTTTAACGCTTCTGCTAGCCATTTTGAATCATCTTTATTTTCATCTAAAAACTCAGATACGTATATGTATGCAAGTTTGGGTAAATAGAGAATTTGGTTTTTCTCCGTTATTTCACTACTACAATAATAAGTGATAAGTCGTTCGAGTAAAATACGTCTTTTTTGTTTTTCCAATTTGAAAGAATACTCCATAGCCAAATTTATTTCCTTTGGCGAAAGCAATCTCGACGTAATTATTCCACCCTCATCCAAGGTCACGGTTTTCTTTAGTGCCTGCTCTGCAAGGTTCGCCGAATTATCATCACCTTCAATTTTGGCAATCATGGCCTGCATATCGAGGCAAAACTGTTCCTCCAAAATATCTGTTTTAGTATTTTTAGAATACTTTTCTATTTTTTCTTTTGCATCTACAAGACGATTGTCTCCAATATCAGCTACTATCTCATTGCGAAGTTTCCACTCTTTAAACTCATCTATTTTAACATATGTTTCATATTCCCCGGGTATCCTTCCCACACGTTCCATTATACGATTCCTCAACATTAACGACGGAATATGCTCTCCACTTTCCATTTTGGTAATAAGCGAGGCATCACATAGTCCCTCTGACAATTCATACGTTGAAAAGCCACGGTTCTTACGACAATCCTCCAGATATCTTCCAAAATTAATTGATTCGATATTTTTGCTCATTTGCCCCCTCCGCTTTTCTGCTTATGACCTAGTGTAACACCAATAGTATTTTATTCAAGTTTATTTTTTATTGTTTTCAGCCCAATCGCCGCGCATAATAAAAACCTGTAACCAATGTATTTACATCGATTACAGGTTTTTACTCATTATATGATATTTTTTACGGGGCATCTGACCGTCAGCGGTGACTATTCCGTCTTAGGCCATTCAAAACTCTTGAATCTATTCACGGCTAATCTCTTCAAAGCGACTTTCGCTTATATTCCAATTAGTAATCTTTCTAAAGCCGCCGGCCATTATCCTGTTTATAACAGACTCTGTTTCCTGCAAGGTCTTGGCCTTTTTGAGATCTTTTTCATACTTTTCAGACAGAGCAAAATTCGGCAGAAAGTGCGCCCAGAATTCCTTGTATCTGGCCAATATGGGTACAGGGCCGGAAAAGCGCTCCCGATATTCTGCGAAAAGGTCCCGGTGAAAGGCTTTAAAGGTCTCTATATCCGGCTTTTTCTCCTTGTCCTTTATCATGCCGGGTAGCCAAGGCGCTGATACCAGGCCTCTTCCCAGCATGATAGTATTTATCTCAGGATAAGCGTTACCTACTGCCATCGCATCCCCCGATGTTTTGATCTCCCCATTATAGACCAGTGGCATCTTGGCATTTTTCACAGCATAGTCAAAGAATTCCCTGCGTATCGGGCCCTTGTACATATCGGTCCTGATACGGGGATGAATAGTGAGCTCGGATATAGGGAATTTGTTGTAGATATCCAACACTTTAAAGAACTCGCCAGGCTCATGATACCCCAGTCTGGTCTTCACCGAGATGGTCATTTTCTGAGCAAGTTCACTGTCAAACACGGTTTCAAAAAACTCTTCCAGTTCTTCCGGGTACATAAGAAAACCGCTGCCTTTTTTCTTGGCGGTAACAGTGCCGGAGGGGCAGCCCAGATTCAGATTTACTTCCTTATAGCCCAACCGATACACGTAGTCCATAGCCCAGAGAAAATGCTCCGCATGGCAGGTCAAAAACTGTGGTACCACATTTTTCCCCTCATTGTGAGCAGGGTTTATCTCGTTCAGTTCCTTAGTGGTAAAGGATTCTGTGCTGTTGGGTGAAAGAAAAGGCGTGAAATATTTATCCACGCCTTCGTAATATTTTGCAAATGTATTTCTGAAGGTGAAGTCTGTGATTCCCTCCATTGGTGCCATGTATATATTCATATAATCTCCTTTTTGAACGAAGTGAAAAATGGAGAACTCCGAAGGAGTTTGAAAAGCTGAGCCTTCATGCGACAGCATGAATTATCATGGCTCAGCGTCCTATTTCTCCCTCAGAATTTCACAAATTTTGCAAGAAGCTTTGCCACCATATCCACAATCGGTCCCAGGAAAAGAGCCATGGCAAAGGTCACTATCATACCTACCGAAAATCCGTTTAGAATCAAGGCCACAGTAGCAAAAAAGAGGTCGAAGGGTATGCGTACAAATTTGTATGGAATGGGCTTTTTGCTATGCTTGTTTACAGTCTGATGCAAAAGATTCGGGATGGCGTCATAGGGTGAAGTCCCCAAATTAGCATCAAGATAGAGTCCTACGCCTATCATAAAGAGTACGAGACTCACTACAGTTATGACTGCCACCAGGGCCACGCTGTCATTTACCGCTGCGAAATCAGTTTTACTCAGTATCCATCTGGTAAAGTCGGCAATATAGCCCACCAGCACCATATTGTAGATTGTGCCCAGGCCGAATAATTTCCAGTTGATAAAGATAAGAACAATAAATGCTGTACCGTTAAGAGCCAGGGAAACTGTCCCATAGTTTTTCAGCACCTGTAAAAGAGGATTTGAACCCTTATACTGTTGCATCTTCAGTGCTATACCGTAGCACATCTTGGAATAAGGGTCTGTGCCGGCGTCCACGGCCTGCATAAAGCCTATGGTAATACCCATAATGGTAACGCCTATAAGAGCGATTAGGGCTCTCTTCCAAAACTCCTTTGTAAACTTAAATTCTTTTAATGCTTTTATCGGTGATTCCATGCTATCTCTTTTTATGAAACGAAGTGAAATAAAAGGAGAACTCCGTAGGAGTTTGAAAAGCTGAGCCTTCACGCGACAGCGTGAACTATTATGGCTCAGCGACCTATCTCCTATCTCCTTTTATGAAATCTCATTCCGTTGTTTATTTATAGACAATTGCAGATAATACCTTGTCTGCTGCCTCTTTGTCAAGGAGCTTTGCTATTATCGCAGCCGCAAATTCTATGGCCGTGCCCAGTCCTCTGGAGGTAATGATATCACCGTCTGTCTCCACAGGATTGTAGCTTACCTTTGCCCCCAGGAGTTTATCCTCGAATCCGGGATAGCAGCAGGCCTTTTTCCCATTGAGAAGGCCTAAAGTGCCCAGTACGGAAGGTGCGGCACAGATGGCTGCCACCAACTTGCCATTTTCCGCAGACTTTACCAGGAGGTCGCAAAGTGGTGAGCACGTCGCCAGATTCTTGGTGCCGGGCATACCTCCCGGAATAATGTAGGCGTCATACTGCTCCTCTTCCGAAATAAGGTCTTCCAGCTTTTTATCTGCTCCAAAAACGATATTGTGGGAGCCCATCACCTGCATTTCTTTGCTTATAGATACTATATCAATCTGAATACCGGCTCTTCGTAAAAGATCCACTACTGTAAGAGCCTCGATTTCTTCACATCCCGTTGCCGTAAAAATTGCCGCTTTTTTCTCCATTTTCTCCTTTTTCTCCTTTTTCTCCTTTTTTGATAATTGCATTATACTCCATTTTATATTTTTCGACATTTTTATTTTATATTTTTCGGCACTTTCATTTTATGTTTTTCGGCACTTTTATTTTATGTTTTTCGAGTAAATAAAAAACCCACAGACATCTGTCCATGGGGGAGTCTATTCTGCATAATAGTTCACAAAAGATTAAGCCAGCAGTATTCTGTCATTGTCCAGGGCTTTTCCTGCATTTTCCTTGAACTTATTGAGGAGGTCCTCGGTGGTAAGTTTCTTCTTTTCTTCACCTTCCGCATCGAAAATAATGCGGCCGCCATCCATCATGATTATGCGATTACCCAAATTCAGAGCCTGCTGCATATTGTGGGTGACCATAAGGCAGGTAAGATTGTTATCAGCCACTATTTTTTTAGTAAGCTCTATGACCTTATCGGCCGTCTTGGGGTCCAGGGCTGCAGTATGCTCATCCAGAAGCAGCACCTTGGGTGGATTGTAGGTAGCCATAAGAAGGGTAAGTGCCTGGCGCTGTCCTCCGGAAAGAAGACCTACGGGATGCTCCATTCTGTCCTCCAACCCCATTTCCAACAGGGATAAACGCTCTTTAAAGGCCGCTCTTTCAGCCTTATTGATGGTGGACAGCCAGCCACCGTGTCCCGCTGCCAGGGCCAGATTTTCCAGGATAGTGAGGCCGGGAGCGCTGCCCAGCATCGGATCCTGGAAGAGTCTTCCTATGAAGCGGGAACGCTTGTGATCGGACATCATGGTGATATCCATTCCCTCCAGGACGATTCGCCCCTCATCTGTAAAAAAGCTTCCTGAAATAGCATTGAAAAGAGTGGATTTTCCGGCACCGTTGGAGCCGATGATAGTGATAAAATCCCCCTTTTTCACACTAAGTGACAGGTTCTGCAGGGCTTTTTTCTCATTGACCGTGCCGGGATTAAAGGTCTTACTTATATTCTCTATTTCAAGCATTGCCCCTTCCTCCCTTTCTAAGCTCTATAGTACGCTTAAGCTCCGGATATCTAGATCTCAAATATGGTCCGGCGATAGCGATGATTACAATGATTGATGACACTGCTTTCAGCATAAAAGCCGGCATATTGAAGCGAAGTGCCAGTGCATATACCGCTCTGAAAATCACAGCACCGATTACCGCTCCGATGGCTCTTTTTACTATAGGTCCCTTGCCCATAAAGGTACTGCCTATCAGAAGGGACGCCAGGGCTACAGTCAGCATGCCGGAGCCTATATCGATGTTGGCTGATTTCTGGTACTGTGCCATAAGGCAGCCTGCCAGTCCCGTAAAGGAATTGGCTACAACCAGCCCCACAATAGTGGTGAAGGCGGGATTGATGGAGGATGCCTTTACCATGGCGGGATTGTTGCCTGTGGCACGAATAGCCAGACCCAGTCTGGTACGTAAGAATAATACCAGGAAAAGCACCACCAGTGTTACAAATACAAGTATTACCAGAAGACTGTACCATGAAGCTAAAGG
>JAZUHR010000044.1:0-7187 GCA_045641825.1 Lachnospiraceae bacterium | reverse complement strand
TCCGACTTGCAGAGGTCTTCACCATATGATCTGGGAAATTCTGGACAATGGTATCGATGAGCACCTGGCCGGTTTTTGTAAAAGAATAGATGTCGTTCTTCGTAAGGACGGAGGTATAGAAATCGCCGACTACGGTCGTGGTGTACCTGTAGATATTCATCCTACCAAAGGAATACCTACAATAAGAGTGGTATATACCATTCTTCATGCCGGCGGTAAATTCGAAAACAGTGTATATAAGGTATCCGGTGGTCTTCATGGTGTAGGCGCATCCGTAGTAAATGCACTTTCAAAAAAGATGATTGTCGAAGTAAAGCGTGACGGCAAGGTGTACAGAGATGAGTACATAAACGGCGGACATCCTGCTGTAGAGCTTGATCACGGTATGCTTCCCGTAGTGGGAAAATGCAATAAATCAGAGACCGGTACCAGGGTTATTTTTTACCCGGATGATTCCATCTTCGAGACTGTGGAATTTAAGCCGGAGGTCATTATGAAGAGACTTAAGGAGTCAGCTTTCCTGAACAAGGGGCTTACTCTGAACTTCAAGGATGAAATCAATAAGACAGAACAGAAATTCTACGAAGAAGAGGGTATCAAGAGCTATATCAATTACCTGGTAAAGGGCGCTGAAAAGGATTCTGAAGGCAGCCTTAAGACTCTTATCCCTGAGCCTGTTTACGTAGAAGGCGTCAGCGGAGATATTGAGGTAGAGGTGGCTTTTACCTATACTAATTCCTATTCTGAGCAGATAAATTCTTATTGTAACAGAATCAATGTTGTGGACGGCGGTACTCTGGTAACAGGCTTCAGAAGCGGACTTACATCCGTAATGAATAAGTACGCAAGAGAACTGGGAGTACTGAAGGAAAAGGACGAGAATTTTGATGGTAAGGATATCAGAAACGGTATTGTGGTAATCGTTTCCATCAAGCATCCCGATCCCCAGTTCGAGGGACAGACTAAGACAAAACTGGGCTCCAATGATGCTAAGACTGCCGTTGAGGACGTTTTTACATCAGAAGTTACCAGATATCTGGACAAAAATATCGAGGTGCTTAAGACTATTCTTGATAATGCACTTAAGTCTTATAATGCAAGAAAGGCCGGAGACAAGGCAAGAAATGCTATTCTTAAGTCCCTGAACGACGTGGACACCAGATCCAAGCTTGCCATGTGCTCCAGTAAGAAGGCAGAGGAGTGCGAAATCTATATCGTAGAGGGTGATTCCGCGGGCGGTACCGTAAAGACCGCCAGAGACAGAAGAACCCAGGCTGTACTTCCACTTCGAGGCAAAATCCTGAACGTGGAAAAGGCACCTCTGGAAAGAGTCATGCAGAATAACGAAATCAAGACCATGATCGCTTCCTTCGGCTGCGGATTTGGCGACGATTTCGATATTAAAAAGCTTAGATTTGACAAGATTATTATTCTTACCGATGCCGACGTGGATGGTGCCCATATCTGTACACTGATGCTTACGTTTTTCTATAGATTTATGCCTGAGCTTATTCTGGAGGGCAAGGTATATCGTGGTATGCCACCTCTCTACAAGGTGGACTATGAGGACGGTAAAAAGAAGGGCAAGCAGTCCAAATATCTTTTTGACGATTTCGCTCTGGAAAAATTCAGAAAAGAAGGCCACAAGATAGTGGGACTTCAGCGATACAAAGGTCTGGGTGAGTTGGATGCGGATCAGCTTAAGGAGACTACACTGAATCCGGAGACCAGAGTGCTGGCTCAGGTATCCATCAGCGATACCGTGGAGGCAGATCAGACCACATCCCTTCTTATGAGCTCCAATGTTCCTCCTAGAAAAGAGTTTATTATGACTGAGGCAAAGTACGCAAATCTGGATACCTGATTGGCGGACCTGACGGAAATTTAGTAAAGAGAGTTTTTATTTATGGCTAATGAAACAAAAGTAGCAGAACTGATACAGCTTGATTTTTCGGAAGAAATGAGGACCAGCTACCGTGACTACGCAGTGAACGTTATCATTGACCGTGCGCTGCCGGATGTCAGAGACGGACTTAAGCCGGTACAGAGACGAGTGCTCTATGCCATGCTGGAGCTGGGTCTGGAACCCAAGAAACCACATAGAAAAAGTGCCCGTATTGTAGGTGATACCATGGGTAAATACCACCCTCACGGTGACTCCTCCATTTATGAGGCCCTGGTGCATATGTCTGAGGAATTTTCATTGTCACTGCCTCTTATAGACGGACATGGAAATTTCGGCTCCATCGACGGTGACGGTGCGGCTGCGATGGGATACACAGAGGCACGTCTATCTGATGCGGCCATGACCATGCTGGACAATATGGAGCATAATCTGGTGGATTTTATGCCCAACTTCGATAACTCCGAGAAGGAGCCGAAGGTACTGCCGGCTATGCTGCCCAATCTTCTGATAAACGGTACTACCGGTATTGCTGTTGGTATGGCTACCAATATTCCCCCCCATAATCCGGGGGAGGTAATCGACGGCTGTATAGCATATATGGATAACCCCGGTATTACCATACAGGAGCTGATGCAGTATATCCCCGGACCTGATTTCCCCACAGGAGGTATCATTGTTAATCCTGAGGTAATAGAAGACATCTATACCACAGGTGAGGGTAAGCTCAGAGTACGTGCCAAGACCGAAATTGAGAATGGCGAGTATGGAAAGAAGAATATCATCATTACAGAGATTCCTTATACGGCAGCGGGCTCCAAAACCAGGCTGGTGGAAAATCTGGTTGACCTGATGAAAAATAAGACCTTTGAAGAAATCGGCGATGTCAGAGACGAGTCTTCAAAGGATGTCAGAATTGTAATTGAGGTTAAGAAGGACAGAGATGTAGAGAATCTTCTTAATGGACTTTTCAAGAAAACAGGCTTAGAGGACACCTATTCCGTAAATCTTCTGGCTGTAAAGGCCCAGCAGCCTATCGTTTTCAACCTTAAGAGTATGATTAAGGAGTTCATCGATTTTCAGGAGGAACTCTATACCAAGGAGTATCAGAACCGCTTAAAGAGAGCTACCGACAGACTGGAAATCGTGGGAGGTCTCCTTCGTGCAACAGATGTTATCGACCTGATAATCGAGATACTTCGTGGCTCCAAGTCTGTAAAGCAGGCCAAGGACTGTCTGACTCATGGTGATATTACAGATATAAATTTCAAATCAGAGGCTTCCAAAAAGCAGGCCCAGACTCTGGATTTCACAGAGCATCAGGCTGATGCAATTCTCTCCATGCAGCTTTCCAGACTCATTGGACTGGAAATATTAAAGCTCCATGAGGAGGAGGAGACCTTAAAGAGCAATATTGCAGAATTCCAGAAAATCCTGGGCTCCATGAAGGAACTGCACAAGGTAATCAAAAAGCAGCTGCAGGAGTTCAGAAAGAAATTTGCTCTTGACCGTCGTACCGAGATCAGAAAAATCGAGCAGAAGAACTATGTAATCGAAGAAAAGATTGAGGATATCTATGTATTAATCGATAAATTCGGTTACACCAAGGCTGTGGACGCCAATGTTTTCGTGAAGGCTACCAGCGAGCAGCTGGCTGAATTTGTATATACCATCCGCATGAAGTCCAACGACAGACTCTGCGTTTTCACTACGGAAGGCAACATGTTCCAGGTAAAGGCCCAGCAGATTCCACGTACCAAGATAAAGGAAAAGGGTACTCTTATCCATACCCTGACCAAGATTGGCAAGGAAGAGGTGGTGCTCTACACAGGCTTCGAGGAGCTTTTCGAGTGTTCCTTCCTCTTTGCTACCAGAGAGGGGTTCGTTAAGATAGTTTCAGGTATTGAATTCGATACCACACGTACACAGATTGCAGCCACCAAGCTGGACGATAAGGACAAGGTGGTAAGCATTATCAAGCTCACTGCAACCGATATTTTGGCTCAGAACCGTAAGGTTATTATGATGACTCACGATGGTCTCTCCCTGGGATATCCTTTGGAGGAGGTATCGGAATTCAAGAAGACCAGCCGCGGTGTCAAGGGTATCGCTCTGGAAAAGGGAGATTACGTAGCACAGGTAAATGTGGTGACTCCGAGCGATGAGACCTTTACCTATAAGGGCAAGGAGCTTTCTGCGAAAAAGGTAAAAAACAGAAAGCGTGGCGCTAAGGGACAGAAGGCACAGTTATAGAATTGTATTTAAAAATAAACTTGACTTAAATTGTATACTGGTATACAATAGCGAGGATGCCGAATAGGCTTCCTCGCTTTTTAATATTTTACTATAAAGGATTAAGTCATGAAGAAATCAATACTCACAAAAGAAGAAATCAAGAAAATTACTGAAACTATCCCTACTCCTTTTCATGTATATGATGAGGCTGCTATCAGAGAAAATGCCAGAAATCTTTTCAAGGCTTTTTCCTGGAATAAGGGGTTTAAGGAATATTTTGCTGTGAAGGCTACTCCCAATCCTTCTATCATGAAGGTTCTGCAGCAGGAGGGCTGCGGTATGGACTGTTCTTCACTGGCAGAGCTTCTGCTTTCAGAGTCCATAGGAAGTACCGGCAATGAGATTATGTTTTCCTCTAATGCCACACCTGCAGAGGAATTCGTGAAGGCTAAGGAATTAAAGGCTATTATCAATCTGGATGATTTTACTCATATTGAATTTTTGGAGCAGGTGGCAGGCATCCCTGAGAAAATCTGCTGCAGATACAATCCGGGCGGTGTTTATGAGCTGGCTAACGGTATTATGGATAATCCCGGTGATGCCAAGTACGGTATGACACATGAGCAGATTATCGAGGCCTTTAAGATTCTGAAGGCCAAGGGAGTTAAGGAGTTCGGTATTCATTCCTTCCTTTGCTCCAATACTCTTACAAATGATTATTACCCTACACTTGCAGGCACTCTTTTTGAACTAGCTGTTGAGCTTAAGGAAAAGACCGGTGCCAATATCACCTTTATCAACCTGTCCGGCGGTGTAGGTATTCCTTACAAGCCTGATCAGGAGGCTAATGATATTTTCGCAATCGGTGAAGGCGTCCGTAAAAAATATGAGGAAATTCTGGTTCCGGCAGGTCTGGGCAATGTGGCTATTTTCTCAGAGCTGGGCAGATACATGCTGGCTCCATACGGACAGCTGGTAGCTACAGCTGTGCATGAAAAGCATACCTACAAGGAGTACATCGGTCTGGATGCATGTGCAGCCAATCTCATGCGCCCTGCCATGTACGGTGCTTACCATCATATCATTATTCCGGGTAAGGAGGACCAGCCTTGCGACCACAAGTATGATGTGACAGGCTCTCTTTGTGAGAATAATGATAAATTTGCCATCGACAGAATGCTGCCTAAGATTGACAGAGGCGACTATGTGGTTATCTGCGACGCAGGTGCCCACGGTCATGCTATGGGCTACAATTATAATGGTCGTCTGAGATCAGCAGAGATTCTTGTGCGTCCGGACAGAAGCGTAAAGCTGATTCGTCGTGCTGAGACTGTAAATGACTACTTCGCAACAATTATGCCGGTAGAGATCTAATCGTTTTAGACTTTGATTATAGTAAAAGGATTAAATTTTTCTTAAATTTGATTTTTTTTGAAAAAAAGATGCTATTATGACTAAAGATTTTTATGTACCGCTCCGATATAAATGTTAGGGAAGCTGTGAGAGGTACCCGAAGGTAGGAATTTATAGACAGGAGGACAAGATTATGCGTATAGATGCAATGTCCCAGATAAGCCAGGTTTATCAGGCTAATGGTACTTTCAAAAAGGTTGAAGGTCCCAAGGCACAGCAGCGCGATAGCGTACAGATTTCAAGCTTTGGCAGAGATCTGCAGGTAGCTAAAGAGGCTGTTGCAAAGACTCCTGACGTTCGTGAAGATAAGGTAGCTGAGATTAAGTCAGCCATCGCTGCAGGCACATATAATGTACCTATGAGCGCACTGGCAGATAAGCTGCTGGCTCAGTCAGAGGAAGCAATGAAGTTGTTCTAATCGCCCGGAAGGATTTTTGTTATTGGGGGATTTATGGCAGGACTTTTAGATGAACTCATCGCGACACTTAAGGAAGAATTAAAAATATATAGTGAGCTTATACCCATCGCAGAGGAGAAGGCTTCCGTCATTATCAAAAATGATGTGGCGACTCTGGAGCATATTACCGGTGATGAGGAAAAGGTGGTTGAGAAGATTACGGCTCTGGAGAAGAAGCGTTCCGACATTATGCAGAATATGCGTATTGTGCTGAACCATGAGAAAACAGAGCTGAAGCTGCCGGAACTTATTGACCTTTTGGAAGGGCAGCCGGAAAGCCAGATGGAATTACGGCGCCTGCTTAAGGGGCTTAAGGACACTCTGGACAATCTCAAGGTGATCAATGACCGCAATTCCAAGCTCATTCAGGAATCATTGGAGATCAACGAATTTCAGCTTAATATTTTCCGAAGCACCAAGAGCTACTATGGTAATAATTATACCAAGTCAGCAGGGCAGTATTCAGGAAGTATGCTGAGCTCCGGTTCTTTTGATACAAAGCGATAATTCTTGTGGCACTAAACGTCACTCAAGAGCATTCGGTATTACCGGATGCTCTTTTTTATCGCTCCCGGGGGCTTCGCTCCGTTTCCACCTTTTTCTCGCCATCGGCACGCCTCACAGCCTTTAAATATCGTTTTATGTTGTTTTTCTTAGCTGCGCGCCCTGACGCAAAGGCTCATGCCGAGTTCGTTGACCGCTCGGGTCAAAGACTCGGATGAAGCCTTTCCGAACACTCCGCGCCTTAATGAAGTCTGTGCGGGGCGATATTAAAATGCTGTAATGCATGCCTCAGGCCACCGCCAAATGTACTGCACTCCGCTACGCCATGGCTTCTAAGCGAGTGAGAACCTGTGTCCGCGACGGGTTTTGAAGGACCGGAGCAGTTATCTGCAAGTGCTATTACGAATATGGGACCGCCTTGAGTCCTGACTATGGGCAAGTCTTAGTGGCAGCTGCCGTAGCGAGTGTGCCGCAGGTATTCGTCTTACTGTTTGAGCCGAAGGCGGGTTTAAGACGAATAACGAGCAAGGCGTGTGCTGCCACTTAGGCTTGAACATCGGAAGAGGGAAAGGCGGGCGCATGTGAAGTAATAAAGCGCTTGCGGGGAACAGAAACGGGATTTTGAAAGAGGCAGCAGATACAGTTCGAGGGAGCGACACCCGGGAATCCGGAAGG
>JAZUHR010000043.1:0-5480 GCA_045641825.1 Lachnospiraceae bacterium | reverse complement strand
CAGTATCGTCAACATAATTTCGACGATCCATTACGAAGATGACTTCAGACTTATCCTGTGGCCAGCGTCCTGCCACTACCTCATACTGATCATTTAAAAGGGTCGGATTATCAATAATTTCAGTGAAAACATCCATGTCGGAGCCACGTCTCATAGACATAGCAGACATCTGTGAATACATGCCCATCATGCTGCCCATACCCATAGATTCCATAACAGTAGATGGATTTACTCTAAGTCGCTTACCGTAAAGATCCGTGCCGTAAATCTTGATATTCACATCATATGAGTACTTAATTGCAGATGTGAGTTCCTTTATGCCATTTGCTTCATCCTCAAGATATTTCTTGAAAAGAGCCAGGTCATTCTTGGTTTTCTTGGAAATCAATGTATTGTAAAGGCCGGTAGTAACGTCCTGTGCCTTTACTACATCCGTAAGGTCTTCACCACTCTTATCTGCGGATGACCCTCCTGCCATAGACTGAAGCAGAGCCGAAATATCGGTAGACTCGCCATCTATCGTAATCGGATAGGTGGAAAGAGTGTCCTCCTGTACCTTATCAATATATGTCTGGAAGCCGTCTGACAATGACAAAATCATGGCGATACCGATAATACCGATAGCTCCCGCAAAGGCTGTAAGGAAGGTTCTTCCTTTCTTAGACATAAGGTTATTGGCAGAAAGTGCAAGGGCGGTAAAGAAGGACATGGAAGCCTTTTTACCCTTATTCTTACTGGATACGTTTACATCCTCATCAATACTTCCGTCGTAAGGTCTGCTGTCGTCTACCACTTTACCGTCAAGAAGTTTGATAATTCTGGTGGAGTATTTCTCTGCCAGTTCAGGATTGTGGGTAACCATAATAATGAGACGATCCGAAGAAATTTCCTTAAGAATTTCCATAACCTGAACAGAAGTCTCTGAGTCAAGAGCACCTGTAGGCTCATCTGCAAGCAGAATATCGGGATCGTTTACGATGGCACGGGCAATAGCAACTCGCTGCATCTGTCCACCGGACATCTGGGAAGGGCGCTTATTCAGCTGATCGCCAAGCCCTACTTTTTCGAGGGCTTCCTTGGCTCTCTGTCTGCGTTCCTTCTTGGATACGCCGGAAAGAGTAAGTGCCAGTTCAACATTGGCCAGAACCGACTGGTGAGGAATAAGATTATAGGACTGGAAAACAAAACCTATGGAGTGATTTCTGTAGGTATCCCAGTCAGCATCCTTGTATTTCTTGGTAGACCTTCCGTTAATAACAAGGTCACCGGAAGTGTAATGATCAAGACCGCCGATGATATTAAGCATTGTGGTTTTACCACACCCGGACTGACCGAGAATGGAAACAAATTCAGATTTTCTGAAATTGATGGATACACCTTTCAGAGCCTGCACTTCCTGGTCACCGGTCTTGTATGTTTTCACAATATTTTTAAGTTGCAACATTTCAAGCCTCTTTCTTTTCTCAAGGAAACACCTTGTTAAAAAAATAATTACTTCAATTACAAAAATTATAAAGACTTTTACAGATATTGCAATAAATAATTGATAAAGAAGATATTACTTCACAGAAATTACATAATTAGAACACAGTTGAGTCGTTTTTTGAAGGGGATAGGAGCACTAATAACGCCGCGTAGCTTCGCGCTTCGCGCTCTCGCTCCGCTAAAAAAGCATTCGCGTTCCCGTGCTTCGCACTTCACGCTCATGCTTTTTTGTCGCACAATAAAAAGAAGTCCTTGCGAGCAAGCTCGCAGGACTTCTTTATTATTGTGCTCGTTATTAGTGGCAAATGACTTGCTCGGTCTCCTTGTCGAAGATGTGAATCTTGGAGAGGTCAAGAGCGATCTTGATTGTGTCGCCAACCTTAGCTGTTGTACGAGGGTTAACTCTTGCTGTGATATCAACTGTGTTGTTGAGATCCTTTGTATTAGCCTTATCCTCAAGTGTGAAGTAAAGGAATACTTCTGCACCAAGGAGCTCGTAAACTCTAACCTCAGCCTCGAATGTGCTGTTGGAAAGTGCTTCGATAGCTACCTGCTCATCCTTGATGTCCTCAGGTCTGATACCGAGAACAACCTTCTTGCCTTCGTAACCAAGCTCAAGAAGCTTCTTGGAACGAGCCTCCTGAAGTGTTACGGAACGGCCAACGAAGTTGAGCTTAACCTGTGTATCGGAAATCTTCTCTACATCGCAGTCAATGAAGTTCATCTGAGGTGAACCCATGAAGCCTGCTACGAAGAGGTTGCATGGCTTGTCATAGAGATTCTGAGGTGTATCAACCTGCTGTACAACACCATCCTTCATAACGATGATTCTTGTACCAAGTGTCATAGCCTCTGTCTGGTCATGTGTAACGTAGATGATTGTTGTCTGGAGCTTCTGATGAAGCTTGGAGATCTCGATTCTCATCTGTACACGGAGCTTAGCATCCAGGTTGGAGAGAGGCTCGTCCATAAGGAATACCTTAGGATTACGAACGATAGCACGACCCATAGCAACTCGCTGTCTCTGACCACCGGAAAGAGCCTTTGGCTTACGATCAAGAAGGTGCTCGATGTCAAGAATCTTAGCAGCTTCATGAACGAGTCTGTCGATCTCATCCTTTGGAGTCTTACGAAGCTTAAGGCCGAAAGCCATGTTATCATAAACTGACATATGTGGGTAAAGAGCATAGTTCTGGAAAACCATGGCGATGTCTCTGTCCTTAGGCTCAACATCGTTCATGAGCTTGTCACCGATCCAAAGCTCACCCTCTGTAATCTCTTCAAGACCTGCAATCATACGAAGAGTTGTAGACTTACCACAACCTGAAGGTCCTACGAAGATGATGAATTCCTTATCTGCGATTTCAAGGTTAAAGTCCTTAACTGCTACAAAGCCGTTAGGATAGGTTTTGTTAATTCCCTTAAGTGATAAACTTGCCATTTGAAAATCCTCCGTTTGGTGTTTCTCGACACCTTCTCATTTAGTCGATGTGTCTACTATACAGTATCGCGTCCCCTATTTCCATATGCCATTTAACCAAAATACATATCTATTTTTTGTGAATAATGCATATTAGAAAAATGCCTTTGTAAATATTTCACAAAAAATCATTAAAAAATTATAAATTTTGCCTCGCTAATTGGTATTTTTTACTTCTGCGAATCCTTCGCCCATTACTTCCCTCGCATCAGCGATTACCATAAATGCTCTTTTGTCAAAACTTGCTACTATATCCTGGAGCTCCGGAAGCTGTTTTTTGGATACAACACAGAAAAGCATATTTTTATCCGCACCGGAATACATACCCTTAACCCTGATTCCCGTAGCACCTCTGTCGATATCCGTTAGGATTTCCTTGGCGATTTCGTCGGTGTGCTCTGATATAATAAAGGCCATTTTGGCAAATTTCAGACCTTCGATAATGGCATCGGATATTTTGGATACCAGGAAAACCACGATAATCGAGTAAATTACATTCTCCAGTCCGAACTGCACCAAGCCCAGTGCCACTATACAGCCATCCACTATGGACAGAAATTTCGGTATGGACAGATGTCTCCATTTCGTATGAAGGAGAGTCGCCAAAAGGTCAGATCCTCCGGTGGTCGCCATGGCAAGAAAGACCAGGCCCATTCCCATACCGGAAAGTACTCCGCCAAAAAGCGTAGCAAGAAGCGTGTCCTCCAATATTACTTTTACCGGTATAAGGTATAGCCATGCTGTCAGACTTGCTGTTGCAAACATTGTCCTCGCTATATATCGCCATCCCTTTACCCGTATAGCCACCGCGAATAATGGAACGTTTAAAACTATTGTGGTAAGCCACACCGGAATTCCTTCCTTGAAAAATTCAGTTCCCTCCGGCAAAAACTGTGCGCTGGCGTACTTTATTACGATAGCGAGACCACTGACACCGCCTACGACCAGCTGCATAGGGTCAAAAACCAGATTAATGGCGATACCCATTAAAAAGGTGCCCAGAAGAATAAGCAGTACATCCTTTGCCTTTATTTTTCGTAATGCTTTTCTTATAAAAGTCTTCTCTGTGTTTTCCATATATCCCTCTAAATCATTCCGCCGTCCATTCTTATTATTTGCCCGGTCAGATACTCCGGGCTTTCGGCTATTATCCTTACAAATTCTGCTGCTTCCACAGGACTTCCAAAGCGTCCGGCCGGGATTTCTTCGCACAATGCGTCCAGCTCCTCTTCGCTGAAGCAGTGATTCATTTCCGTATCAATCACACCAAAGGATACCGCATTCACCCTTACATGCTCAGGCGCCAGTTCCTTGGCCAGAGCCTTCGTCAGGGCATCCAGGCCACCCTTGGCAGCCGAATAAGCCACCTCACAGGAAGCCCCTACCTGCCCCCACATGGAAGAGATATTCACTATACTGCCCCCATGTTTTTTCAACATAATTTTTGCAGCCTCCCTGGAGCAGTAAGCCGCGCCGGACAGATTAATCCCTATAATTTTCGCCCATGTCTCGTCAGTAATATCAGTAAAAAGCCCGATGTGGGCTATGCCCGCGTTATTTACCAAAAGAGTAAGTCCGCCAAACTCCTCTTCTATTTTTCCGAAAGCGGACCTCACAAAATCTGCCGAAGAAACATCTCCCACCAGTTCAAGAGGTCTTGCTCCACACTCCGAGTACAGATTTTCTGCAGCCCCTCTTAAGTTCACGGCATCTCTTCCGTTTATAGCCACAGCATAGCCATTTTTCAATAATTCCTTCGCTATTTCATAGCCGATTCCTCTGGAGGACCCGGTAACAAATGCACTTTTCATCAGTATTTCAACTCCTCTGTTATTTCTCTTGCCTGAACAGCGCTTATATAAAAATCCGTCTTGTCCCACTGCCCCGGGATGCTGCCCTTTTCTATAATTGCAGCCTTGTCAAATATCTCGTAATAAGCCCAGCGTTCCTTGCTGCTCATACTGCTTCTGTAATTATTGGCATATTTCTCGAAAATAGTCAGATAATCATCCTTCGAGTAATTGTCTCCGGTACTCTTCCGCTTGAATTCCTCGAAATCCTCCGCCGTCATGATGCACCAGTCCGTCACCTTGACTCCGATATTCTCAGATAAAATCTTTGTACAGCCATCATATCGGAAATTCTCCGAAAAATACCCGCCTGCTCTGGATAATTTCACATATTGAGGTAGCGTAGGCGCATATGAAAGCAGCTCCTTGTAGAGGTCTGCCGATATGCTCAGCTTGGAATTAAGTGGTATTTCCAGATAGTAAATGTGTTTTTCATAGGCATTTATTACCTGCAAAAAAGCCGACGAAACTTTATTGTCTGTAAGAACATATAAAAGCGTCACGCTCCTTGGATTTATCGCAGGTGCCTGCGCCACCGTTTCATGATTTACACCGGGCGAAATCCCTTTTTCAATGTCACTGCTGCTTCTCTTCGTAAGGCTGATACCGAATTGCTTGCTTATTAAACTAAAAAAAAGCAGTGACAGCCCTACGATTAAAAATAT
>JAZUHR010000042.1:0-2016 GCA_045641825.1 Lachnospiraceae bacterium | reverse complement strand
ATTCGCATGACGGTCTGCGAGACTACATCGTCGATCGTGATCTTACACGTCTGTTTGTAAATAATCACAGTTATAACTTTGATAATTCATACCTTAGCGAAAGGGGAGTCTGCACCTATGTGAGAGATGCAGAAGGTAATTCATATCTTGTTATCGTACAGGGGCCTACTTATGAACCTGTTGAAGGAATGGAATACGTTAAGATATATGATATTACGAATGGTGAGCTCGAGCTTGTCTATTCTTCCGATGAGGGCTATGAGAGGCAATATTATTCTGATATCGATGAAGTCCTGGCGCTTATAGAGCAGGAGTGAACGGGTTTCTTCGGAATTAATTTGATTTTTTCAAAAAAACATATTGACAAATGGTGCGTACCCAAATATAATTACTTTCGTCGCTTGACGAAGCGCGGGATTAACTCAGTGGTAGAGTGTCACCTTGCCAAGGTGAAAGTCGCGAGTTCGAATCTCGTATCCCGCTCCACTATATAAGACCTGAGCAAACTTGCTCGGGTCTTTTTTTGTGTAACGAAAACCGCGCGATAGTCGCGCGGTTCCATAGAGCTTAAGCGGTGAACAAAAACCTCCTGATGTAGAATAAACGCGTGACCTGCCAGTTACGCAACTACACCAGGAGGTAAAAATGTCAGAAAAGAATTCCGACGCAAAAAGTCTAGCACACAAAAAATGGAACTGTAAATATCATGTAGTATTCGCTCCAAAGTACAGAAGAAAAGTATTCTTCCAAGAGAAAAGAGCGGATATAAGAGAAATAATACAAACCCTCTGTAAGTGGAAGGGCGTAGATATTATCGAAGGAGAGATATGCCCGGATCACATACATCTGTTGTTGAGTATACCACCCAAAATGAGCGTTTCGAGTTTCATGGGCTATCTGAAAGGGAAGAGTAGTCTGATGATCTTTCAGAAATACGGAAATATGAAGTTCGCATATCGAAATCGCGAATTTTGGTGCAGAGGCTATTACGTAGACACAGTTGGGAAGAACACGGCAGCGATAAAATCGTACATCGCCAACCAGTTGAAGAACGATAAGGAAGCGGATCAACTTTCAATGTTTGATCCGCGCGACCCATTTATGGGTAGCAAGTAACACTTCGCGTGGCTGGCAGGCCAACAATAGACACACGTGTGTGTGGCTAGTAGTATGAGGGCTATGCCCGAAAATGAAAAACCACCGGCTAGGCCGGTGGATGTTTATTATGAGTATAATCGTCACGTTTGTGTGAAAGGAATAATCACACAGGAATTATTGGGAGGATATATAAGAATGAAATACGATGAGAGTTTGAGTCCGGTTTATTTCAGTGAGAACCCTAAGACGAATTTTGCTGAGAAGATGGATGTCATGGGACATATGGTTAACCTTACTTCCGATGTGGTTCAGAACTACTTTGCCGGAAAGAGAAAGGATGAGCCCAAGAAGCCGGCCAAGGCCAATATAGCCGGAATAGTTTTAATTCTGCTTTTATTTGCTGCTCTTATAATAACTCTGATGGCAGGAGCTTATACTGTCGCTGCAATTATTGGAGGCGTCTTTCTTACAGGCTTCGGAATCTCTACCTTCTTCGATAAGAATTCTTCCGGAAGAAGTGGTATAAGTCCGCTGGAGTCCAGGACGGGAAGATCGGTTGTATTTGTAGCACTTGGCATTGTTCTAATTGTTCTCGTTCTTGTAGCACCTGTTCTTGAGACAATGCAGTGCGTGTTTGTAGGCTGCGGATGCCTGGCCTTTGCTTTTACCTTAATGTGCATTATGGATGCTGTTGTCGGCAGCAGCAGAGCGAGAAAATTTTATACTGTAACTGTTCCCGCCAAGTGCATAGGCTACCTTAAGAGAACCAGAGCATTTGAGGCCACAGGCGGTGTTAACGGAGTTCATAAGACTTATGTCGAGGGAACACCCGTATTCCAGTTTGAGTACTCCGGCATTATGCATAAGGCTTTCCTTAATGAATTCAGCCGTGGCAAGCTTCAGCCCGCTTACGGAAAG
>JAZUHR010000041.1:0-3989 GCA_045641825.1 Lachnospiraceae bacterium | reverse complement strand
TAAAGGAAGACGTATTCTTCGAGCAGGTTGATGCTGCAGGCAATACACTCAAGATCGGTACCTACGGTGGCGACCTGAACTTCCTTGGTTCCGATTCAGGCTGGGACAAGTCAAGAGCAATTCTTGAGTCCATCATTCACTACAACACAGATGGTTCATACTATGCAAATGTTATCAAGAGCTTCTCTTACTCTGAGGACTATAAGGTATGGACATTCGTTCTTCGTCAGGGCATGAAGTGGTCCGACGGTGAGCCTTTCACAGCAGATGATATCGTTTTCTGGTATGAGGCATGCCATAAGACCAACTTCGATACCAAGGCAAGCTGGGTAGCTCTTTTGGATGACAATGGTGAATTCGCGACACTTACAAAGGTTAACGATTACACTGTAACATGGACATTCGCTACACCTAAGTATCCTGCAGACTTCATCGAGAACGGTGACTTCAAGTGGTGCTGGGCACCTGCTCATTACCTGAAGGATATGATTCCTAACTCCTTCTGGGCTGAGTCTACTCTTTCCGATGAAGAGGCTCTTGCAAATGCAAAGGCTAAGGGTCTTGATTTCGCAACAGTTAAGGATCTTGGTAAGCAGGTAGCTTACTACTTCTGGAACTGGCCGGGTATCCCTACACTTAACTCTTACGTTCTTTCCACCAAGGAAGGCGTTAGCAACTACAAGGGTGCTTTATGTATCTACGAGCGTAACGAATTCTTCTGGAAGGTAGACGCAAAGGGTCAGCAGCTTCCATACTGCGACAACATTAAGTACACAAAGACATCTGCTGAGGGTCAGGACCTCCTTCTCTTCAGAGACGGTACTCTTGATATGATTACTGTAGCTATGGGCGATATCGCTTCAACACTTCAGGATCTTGGCAGCAAGGCATACTTAAGAACATTCTCAGCATCTGACTGGGGCGGCGAGCAGATCGCTTTTAACTACACTACTACAGACAAGAATTACGCAGATCTTTTTGCTAAGCAGGATTTCCGTAAGGCTCTTTCCATCGCAGTTGATCGTTCAGAACTTTCCGAGATTCTTACAGACGGTTTCCTTGAGGGTGCACAGTGTGCTCCTGCAAAGGGTAACTTCGGTTATGACGAAGCATGGTCCAAGATTTGGACAGAGTACGATGTAGCTGCTGCAAAGGCTCTTCTTGAGGGCTGTGGCCTTAAGATGGGCAGCGACGGTTATTTCACATTCGCTGATGGTACACCTTTAACACTTTCCTTCCTTCTTATCGAAGGCAATGGCCATGACAATGCATTCAGCGTTCTTCAGAACTACTGGAAGGCAGTAGGTATCAAGGCTGACTCTAAGTCTCTTGAAATCGGTGCTTTCGACCAGAAGATTGATGACAATGATTGGCAGATCGTTCTCGGACCTCATACATCTATCGCAGGTCTTTCTCTTAGAGACCGTGTAGCTCCTTTCGTTCCTGTTCAGCAGGCTGCTGAATGGTACGGTGACTACGGTACATGGTACGGCACAAACGGCGCTCAGGGTGTTGAGCCTACAGGCGACATGAAGGAACTCTTAAACATCTACGAGCAGTGGAAGGCTACTCCTGACTCTGCAAAGAGAGATGAGCTTACACTCAAGATTTATGAACTTCATAAGAAGAATATCTGGTCTATCGCTTTCCTTGAGACAGCAGGTACATACCAGATCGTAAACAGCAAGATTCAGAACTTCGCTGATAATCTTGCATCCGCAGACCTCTATCAGTACAACAACATTGTTCACTGGTGGTGCATCTACAAAGAGCAGTAATTAAACAAACGCTTGGGAGGCGGGGCTTTCTCGCCTCCCATTTTTCTAACACTACGCCATGACGGCGTAAATGCAATTATTAGGGGCTTAAGGCTTTTCCTGAGAAAGGGAGTTACTTATGGCAGAAAATGTTAACACGAACACTGCACGAGATAACAATCCGAAAAAGACCTTTGGGGAAGTATTAAAAGATTTCTTTGGGAAGGATCTTGTTCAGTACATTTTAAAGCGTGTGCTGATGTTTATTCCGACCATATTCTTAATTTCTATTTTGGTTTTCTTCGTAATTCAGTTACCTCCGGGAGATTATGTGTCTTCCTACGTGTCAAAGCTGGCATCTGAAGGTGAATTCCTGAACGAGGCTGATATTCAGTCGCTTCGTGAGGAATATGGATTGGATGATCCTGTCCCGGTTCAGTACTGGAAGTGGATCAGGGATATCATTTGGACACCTACAGATTCACAGTATTACAGACTTAATCATTCACATCATAACTGGAAATACTCATTTGCCTATGGTAAAAACGTATGGTCTGTTATTGAGGAGCGACTGGCAATCACCATCATAGTCACGGCGATTATTATGGTATTTCAGTACGCGGTATCCATACCTATAGCAATCTATTCGTCTACGCACCAGTACTCGGTGGGAGATTACATATTCTCGGTAATAGGTTTCCTGGGTACAGCGATACCGAACTTTATTTTGGCTATTGTACTTATGTATTTATCGTATAAATGGACGGGGAAGGCGAACGTGGGTCTTTTCTCCAATGAAATGCTGGAAAACGGTGTTCACTGGTATAATCTGGGTGAATTTTTAAAGAGACTTATTATCCCGATTATAGTTATCGGTACTTCCGGTACCTGCGGCATCATCCGTTCTGTAAGAGCACAGATGCTGGATGAAGTAGGACAGCAGTATACACTTACAGCACGTGCAAAGGGCGTTTCAGAGAATACCATTATCATGAAGTACTGCTTCAGAGCAGCAATCAACCCTACTGTATCCGGTCTGGGCGGTATCCTTTCCTCCCTTTTCTCAGGATCTACAGTAACTGCGCTGGTTCTTAACATGCAGATTCAGGGACCGCAGCTTTTGCAGGCTCTCCAGTCTCAGGATATGTATCTGGCAGGCGCTATCGTTATGATTCAGGCTTTCCTGGTAGTAGTAGGTATCCTTCTGTCTGATATTGCACTTGCGTTCCTTGATCCCAGAATTCGTTACTCAGGAGGCGGCAGATAATGGCAAAGAAAAAATCAAAAGAAGATTATTACATGGCCTCCCAATGGACTTTGATGGGCAGAAAGCTGAAGAAGCACAAATTAGCTCAGGTATCTCTTATTGTACTCGGCATCCTTTACTTCTGTGCTTTGTTCGGTAATTTCCTGGCTCCTTACGACATCGAGCAGTTCGATGGTAAGTACAAGGATACTCACCCTACCAAAATCCATTGCGTTTACGAAGGAAAGTACGTAGGACCATATGTATATAAATTGCAGAAGACTATAAATAAGCAGGACTTCTCGGTTACTTATTCTGATGATACTTCCGAGTACTACAAGATTCAGTTCCTGGCTAAAGGAGCACCTTATAAGCTTTTTGGCTTCATCAAATGTGACAGACATCTTTTCGGTCTGGCTGAGGGGTCCAATGGCGGTACAGGAGCGAAACTCTATATCTTTGGTGCGGATTCTTTCGGACGAGATATTTTCTCCAGAGTTCTGATAGGAAGCCAGATTTCACTGACAATTCCTTTTGCCAGTGCGATTATCAGCTTTTTCTTAGGTATTACCATAGGCTCTATTTCCGGCTACTTCGGAGGTATTATTGATATTGTTATTCAGCGTATCATCGAAGTAATCGGCGCAGTACCTCAGATTCCTCTCTGGATGGCTCTTTCAGCAGCTATTCCTGCAGGTATCTCATCCATCAAGATTTATTTTTACATTACGGTTATTCTGTCATTTATTAACTGGACGGGTATGGCGCGTATAGTACGTGGTAAATTCCTTTCCCTGAAAAATGAGGACTACGTTATGGCAGCTCGTCTGGCAGGTGTAAGTACCTGGACCATCATCTGGAAGCATTTGGTACCGGGCTTCATGTCCTACCTGATCGTATCCATGACACTTGGTATTCCGGGCTCCATCGTAGGTGAGACCTCCATGTCTTACCAAGTCGGAGGCCAAGCGGGCTTAGGAAGACAA
>JAZUHR010000040.1:0-9995 GCA_045641825.1 Lachnospiraceae bacterium | reverse complement strand
GTTTGTTGTTCCTAAATCGATACCAATAATCTTACCCATTTTATTTATCCTCCATGTTAATTTGCTGTTTTAACCATTGCATGTCTTACAACGGTATCTTTATACATATAACCCTTCTGATATACCTCTACGACGATATTTTCGCCCAGGCTCTCATCCTCCACATGCATTACTGCATTATGAAGGTCAGGATTAAATTCTTTGTTAAGGCAATCCATTTCCTTTACGCCGGCATTCTGAAGCTCTGTAAGCATCTGCTTATATACCTTCTCAATACCCTGTGCAAAAGGTGCTGCCTTTTCTTCTTCCGAAAGAGTAGCTAAGCCTCTCTCGAAATTATCGATAACCGGGAGTATTTTCTCTACGATATTCTTGGCTCCCATATCGAACATCATGGCCTTTTCAGCCTCTGTTCTTCGTCTGAAATTCTCGAATTCAGCCATCTGGCGAAGGTTCTTGTCCTTAAGAAGTGCGATTTCCTCGTCCTTCTTATCTACCTTCTCCTTTTTCTTGAAAAAGCCCTTTTTCTCAGTGGTTGCTTCCTCAGCCTCTTCGCTTCTTTCCTCTACCGCTTCTTCGTTTTCGGCAGTTGCTTCAGCTTCATTTCCTTCCGAAGCAGCCTCTTCTGAATTATTCTCTCCTGAAACAGTTTCTTCAGTAACCTCAGAAGCGCAATCTACGGTCTCTTCTCCGGTCGCCTCTTTTACTTGCTGTTCTAAATCCTTAGCGTTCAAAAGATGTCCCTCCTATCTAATTCTTATGCTTTGAAAAAATTTCGTCTATCTGCGCCTTCACCGACTGAAGTGCGGAAACTACTTTTTCATAGTCCATACGCTTTGGTCCTACGATACCGAATTTACCGTGCATACCATCCGGAAGCTCATAGCTGGCAGTCACCACCGAGCATTCGCTCATGGCGTCTGCACTCATTTCATTACCTATGTAGACCTGAATAGGATTATCCCCCTCCTGCTTCATGATCTCTGTCAGCTCGTTCTTATCCTCGATGGCATACAGAATATCTGATACTCTGTCATTATCGGAAAGCTCGGGATACTTAAGGATGTTGGTAGCTCCCGATGTATATACTCTCACCTTATCCTCCTCGGAAAGTGCCTGAGCTATAGCATCCAGAACTTCATTCACCACCGCGCCGAAGCCTTCTGCCTGGGTCTTCATTCTGGTAATTACTTCCAGATTGATCTCGGATAGATCCAGTCCCTGTAAAAAGGTGTTCAACATCACATTCAGCTTCAGCATGGTCTCTTTATCGATAGCGCTTTCGGTATGAATCATACGATTCTTTACCACATTGCCCTCTATAAGGATAACCGCCAGTACCGAATGCTCATCCACATCAGTCAACTGCACGAATTTGACTTTCTTGCTTCTGTACTGAGGAGTAGTCACCATAGCGGTGTAATTGGTATTGGTAGCGAGAAGCTTGGTGGCTGCTTCCAGAAGGCCTTCCATCCTATCAGTCTTCTCTAAGAACATGGCCTTCATCTTATTCAGCTCTTCGTCCTTCTCCTTTATGACCTGATCCTTGGTCTCCATCATACGGTCAACATAAAGTCTGTAGCCCTTATCTGTAGGAATACGTCCTGCAGATGTATGAGGGGATGTGATATAGCCCAGCTCCTCCAGATCACTCATCTCATTTCTGATGGTGGCTGAAGAGAGATTCAGGTCAGTGTACTTGGAAATGGTACGGCTTCCCACAGGCTCACCGGTATCCAGATAGTTGCTTATAATTGCTTTTAAAATGACCCATTTACGTTCATCAAGTTCCATAAGTACAATCCTTTCTCCGATCTGCCCTTTACTTGTTAGCACTCTTTTTATCGGAGTGCTAATTTGTATGATTGAAATATATCATTAGCACTCTCGTTTGTCAAGTGCTAATAAAACATTTTTTTGTAAAAAAATTACTTCCCTGCATCCGGTATGTTTGCTCGGGAAGTTTTCTTTATATATTGAATATTTTATACATCTGCTATAACATCCAGCATTTCTTCCGATTTCATGTGGTGTCCCACGGTTACCGCCAGAAACTCCTTGCATACCTGCTTGAGCTCCGCTTCCACATAGCCCACTACCGTAAAGGCGTAGAGCTTTTCCATGGGAGCGGAAACTATATATTGCATAGTGTAGACCGTGGATTTACTGATTGTAATGGCATCCTTCATATGGCAGTCCGGACAGAGCACTCCACCCTTTCTGGCTGAAAACTCCAGCTTTTCATGGATCAGTATGGAGTTCTCCCGGCAGTTTACGCAGCTGTATACTGACGGCATTTCGCCGTTTTCCGTAAGAAATCTCAGTTCAAATACCGAGCGGATAAGACCTGACGCCACCTTCTTTTTTTCAAGAGCCCGAAGGGACGCATAAAGAAGATTCAGCTCCTTCGTAGCCTTAACATTTTCTCTGGTCATATATCCTGCAAATTCGCAGAAATACATGCCGTAGTACATGGCTTCCATATCTTTATACAAGTCCGCAAATGCAGTCTTTATGTCTGCACTTACCAGATTGTAGGCGTCTTTCCCTTCCGTAACCACAAATGTTCCGAAGCAAAAAAGCTGGGAAACTGAAAGCAGCTGAGATGTAGGTCTTCTGGAGCCCTTTGAAAAAACTCCGATTTTCCCTCTCTCAGCTGTAAGAATAGTTAATCTTTTGTCGTATTCGCTAACAGAAAGGGAGCCAATCACCATACCGGTTACAGTAACTGTATTTAACATGGCTCCCCTCCTTACTTTTTAATCTTCTCCGATGGAATCCTTGTCGTAGCCGAAGGATCTCATCATCTGTTCTGACTCTCGCCAGTCTTTCTTGACCTTTACCCAAAGCTTAAGATTGACCTTATACTCAAATTGCTTTTCAATCTCCAGTCTGGCTTCCGTACCGATTTTTTTAAGTGTTGCTCCCTTGGCCCCGATGATAATGCCCTTATGGGATTCTCTCTCGCAATTCAGGGTAGCCTCGATATCCACTACCAGATCGCCATTTGCATTGTTACGTTCCTTCATTTTCTCGATGGTAACCGCAATGCCGTGAGGCACTTCATCTCCAAGATTTCTTAAGGCCTTTTCTCTGATAATTTCTGCTGCTATCTCTCTTTCGGTCTGATCTGTCACAGTGTCCTCGTCATAATAAAGAGGTCCATAGGGCAGGTAATCGAAAATATTCTGCATAAGCTCGTCAGTTCCACGCTTATGCTTGGCAGAAATAGGGATAATTGCACTAAACTTGAATTCCTTGGAATAAGTCTCGATACATTCGTAAATCTTTTGTTTTTTTGACTTGTCTGCGTCTTCTTTTACGCAGTCGGTCTTGGTAATTACCAGGATAACCGGCTTACCGGCCCGATAAAGAGACTCGATAATGCTCTTTTCACCGGTACCGATATAATTCGTCACCTCTACCAGCCAAAGAATGACATCCACATCATGAAGAGTGCTTTCCGACACTTTCATCATATAGTCGCCAAGTTTGTTTTTGCTCTTATGGATACCGGGAGTATCCAGGAAAACTATCTGACCTCTGTCATCAGTATAAACTGTCTTTATTCTGTTTCTGGTGGTCTGGGGCTTGTTGGACGTAATGGCAATCTTCTGCCCTATAAGGGCATTCATAAGAGTAGACTTGCCTACATTCGGGCGGCCTATTATGGTCACATAACCTGATTTTGTCTTATCTTCCATATATAACCCTATTAACCAATAATATTTCTGGTATTGTCAAAAAGTTCTACATTCGCTTCAATATTGCCGCTGGCGCCCACTACGCAGATACAGTTTTCATCCACAATAGTCTTAAGAAGCTTTGCACAGTCTCTAATATCCTGAGCAGAACAGTTACGTGCCTGATCTCTGATTGTCTGAAGCTCTTCGTAGGTACGACCGCTTATGTAATGGCTAAAGGATCTGCCGCCCTCCATACGTGGAGTCATAGGCGCATCCATACCACCGAAGCAGCCCAGGACAGCCTTGGTCATTTCGCGCTCGTCAGCCTCGAAATTCTCAACATATTCAACCATTTTGTCGTAAACATCAACTGTGTTCTTAAGGTTGGGATCTCTGTAGGAGCTGGCCCCCACAAGTCCTGTCTGCGGTGAAACACTAAGGGAACAGCCATAAGCGCCGCCCTTAACTCTGACCTCATTCCAAAGGTAGCCGTATGAAAGCACAGAACGAAGCACCATAAATGCCCCGTTAAAGGGCACACCAGCCTTCATATAATCGCCCACTTTAACTACATACTGCACCTGTCCCGGAGTCTTAAGTCCCTCGTTTTTCTTAACGGGCTTAAGGCTCATGCTGTCAGGATATTTAACATCTGGCAGCTTATCAATCAGGCTCATAACGTAAGCCTTTGCCATATCAAGTCCTGCCTTGTCACAGGTAATTGACACTACCAGATTCTCTCTGGTAAAAATACGGTCGGAGGTTTCTTTAAGTCTCGCAGAAATTTCGTCCTTCTTGAAGTCAAAATTATCTACCAGATCCTTTATAAAATCATAGTAAGCCACACCGCCTACCATATCGTGGTAAACACCGTCTTCAGTCAGATAAGCTGCTGCTCGTCTGCCGGCTACGCTGTTTCCTCTGCTCATGAAGGAACTCTCCAGGTCCCCCTTAAGCATCATAAGTATTTCCTTAAGTCTCTTACTGTCGGTAAAAACAGTACGAAGCGCTGTTTCTTCAAGAAGCTTAAAGCCTGCCTCCATCTCAGGATACATAACCTTAAGATCAGCATCAAAATTAGGGTGAAGTACTCTTGGCTCGCTTACAGAAGTGTATGTGCCTGTACCTACATCCACGCCGCCTGTGTGCAGATTCACTTCATCAGCCAGATCTCTGTAGGAATATGTCTTTGTATCCATAAGGCCCAGCACATCGGAAAGGAGTCCTATGTATGGAACCTTCTCGCTTTCCACCTTCTTAGCCTCAAAGTGGAGATGGAGATAGAGAATATCGTTGGTCGGAATATTATGCCACAGGACATTCTGGTGCTCTGCGAATGGCTTTTCTACGATAATAGGCTTTGCTTCCTTCTGGATATCATCGATGGAAAGCAAAGGAATGGTAGCCAGCTCTTCCGGTGTATTTTCCTCGCTCTGGTAAGCCTTAAGAGCCTTGGTGTCATCCACCAGTTTCTTCACTTCATCAGGTGTAAGAGAAGCCTTGTAGGCTGCCAGTTTTTCACGGGTCTTAGCCTCTCTCTCGGCATTTAAGCCTACCTTGGGCTCAAAGGTAATCAGAACGCCATGATTTGTATCCAGGAAATAATCCTTGATTATTTGCTCGAAATAATCCGTATTAATCTTCTCTCTGACAGCCTTGTAGGCCTCATTCAGCTTCAAGCAATCGAAAGGACGATTGTCATCATAAAGCCAGGTAGAAAATACGGTTATGATGTAAACCAGGCCCTTCGGCATACGGCCGAAGTCGGCTTCCTTATATCTGAATTCCTGAGAATTAAGTGTCGCTGTAAGAGACTTCTTATCAACGCCCTCTTTCACTATTTTCGCCAGTTCATCCTTAACTAACTTCAGGAATCTGTCCTTCTGGCCCTTCTCCGCATTTTTCACGGTAACTGAGAAAAACGGCTGCATGAAGTCGGAATTATAGCCTGAGAAAACATCGTCTCCCATACCTGCATCCAAAATAGCCTGAGTAACAGGTGCTCCCGGAGCTCCGAAAAGAACATAATCCAACATCTCAAAGGCAATGCCTTTTTCTATATCATCATTGGCTGCGCCCATCATACCATAGGTATAATATACGCCTCTGCCTTCAGAATTTTCTTCATCTACAGAATAGTATTCGGTGTACTCACGCATGCCACCGAAGGCCTTCTGCTCCTTAACGCTTGAGTCTACCCGAATAGCATCGTACTTGGAAAGATACTCCTCATCCAGCCAGGTAAGACGCTCATTCATATCACAATCGCCATAAAGGAAAATATAGCTGTTGGATGGATGGTAGTAACGCCTGTGAAAATCAAGATATGCATCGTATGTAAGATCCGGAATAAATTCAGGGTCACCGCCGGATTCCACGCCATACTCAGTATCCGGGAAAAGGGCATCTGTAGTAATACGGGCAACCAGACCATCGGGATTACTGTACACGCCCTTCATTTCAGAGTAAACAATACCGTTGTAGGTAAGCTCGCCCTCTTCGCTCTCCAGCTCATAATGCCAGCCTTCCTGCTTGAAGATTTCCTCGCGCTTATAAATATTCGGATGAAAAACAGCATCCATATAAACATCGCTTAAATTAGCGAAATCCTTTGCATTGCAGGATGCTACCGGATAAATTGTCTTGTCCGGGAAGGTCATGGCATTTAAGAAGGTATTGAGACTTCCCTTGGCCAGCTCTATGAAAGGATCCTTTACAGGATACTTATCTGAACCGCAAAGGACTGTATGCTCAATAATATGTGCCACGCCTGTGGAATCTGTGGGAGGTGTTCTGAAACCTACACAGAAAACCTTATTTTCATCATTGTTCTGTATAACGCAAATACGGGCACCGGACTTCTTATGCCTCAGCATGAAGCCGCTACCCTTAACATCCGCCAGCTCCTCAGTAATGAGGAGCTCGTAAGCGGAGGGATAATTAAACTGTGCCATTCTCTGCTGCCTCTCTCTCGAAATCATCGAAAATGTAATTAAGTACAGAGGCCATGCCAATGAAGATACAACCGTAGGTAGTCTCTCCATTCTCATGCTCAAGCTTTCTGATAATCTGAACTACGCAGTAAAGAACGTTTTCCGGATCACCAAGTTCCAGCTTGGCATTGAAATAATAATCAAGTGGGAAATCACCCTTAGACTTAAAGCCGATACCACCACGGGATACGTCTGTTACCGTAATCGGTACGGCTGTCTCAATGTTCTCAACCTTTGCCTGCTTAAAAAGCTTGGAAATATTAAGTTCAAGCTTCACAGGGATTCTCTTGGCTTTTCTTTTTTCTTCTGCCATAAATAACTCCTTCGCCCTCCTAGGCTATATAAGCATTATTTGGTCTCTTCTACACTGTAGTTAGGAGCTTCCTTGGTGATATGAATATCATGTGGATGGCTCTCACGAAGACCTGCTGCAGATATTTTAACAAATTTACCATTTTCTTTCAAGGTCTCAATATCTTTTGCTCCACAATATCCCATACCTGAACGAAGACCGCCGATAAGCTGGAAAATTGTGTCCTCAACAAGGCCCTTGTAAGCAACACGACCTTCAACGCCTTCAGGAACGAGCTTCTTGGCGCCGGACTGGAAATATCTGTCCTTGGAACCGTTTTCCATAGCGGCAATAGAGCCCATACCACGATAAACCTTGAATTTTCTACCCTGGAAAAGTTCGAAGTCGCCGGGTGCTTCGTCACAGCCTGCGAACATTGAACCCATCATACATACATTAGCACCGGCCGCAATAGCCTTTGTAACATCGCCGGAGAACTTGATACCACCATCAGCGATGATAGGTACGCCGTACTTCTTGGATGCGGAATAAGCATTCATAACTGCTGTAAGCTGAGGAACACCGATACCTGCAACAATTCTTGTGGTACAGATAGAACCGGGACCGATACCTACCTTTACACAGTCTGCGCCAGCCTTAATAAGGTCCTCTGTAGCCTCTGCTGTAGCCACATTACCTGCAATTACCTGAAGCTCAGGGAAAGCATCCTTAACCATCCTTACGCAACGAAGAACGTTAGCGGAATGGCCATGTGCACTATCGATAACGATGGCATCAACCTTGGCATTTACAAGAGCTTCTACTCTGTCCAGAATATCAGCAGTAACACCTACACCTGCTGCGCAAAGCAGTCTACCCTGAGAGTCCTTGGCAGAGTTAGGATACTTAATCTGCTTCTCAATATCCTTAATTGTAATAAGGCCTCTCAAATTGAAATTTTCATCAACGATAGGAAGCTTCTCCTTACGTGCTGCAGCCAAAATAGCCTTGGCCTCATCAAGAGTAACACCTACCTGAGCGGTAACAAGATTCTCGGAAGTCATGGACTCGGAAATTCTCTTGGAAAAATCTGTCTCGAATTTAAGGTCACGATTGGTGATGATACCAACCAGTTTTTTACCCTCTGTAATAGGAACCCCGGAGATTCTGTACTTGTGCATCAGATCCTCGGCATCCTTAAGAGTATGATTCGGTGACAGTGAAAAAGGATCGGTGATAACACCATTTTCACTTCTCTTAACCTTATCCACTTCATCGGCCTGAGCCTCTTTTGTCATGTTTTTATGAATAACACCAATACCACCCTGACGTGCCATAGCGATAGCCATACGATGCTCGGTAACAGTATCCATACCTGCACTCATGAATGGAATATTAAGTCTGATTTTCTCTGTAAGATTTGTGTGGAGATCTACCTGATTAGGGATAACCTCAGAATAAGATGGAACCAAAAGAACATCATCAAATGTTAATCCTTCAGTAATAAGTGTGCCCATTATTCGTACTCCTTTGTACATAGAATTTGAGTTATTATACATTAAAACAGGTGGTATAATCAAGGTCTTTCCATAGTATTTCCCTTTATAAAATCTTAAATAAATAATAAGACGGAGTTATAACACCCCGTCTTATTAAAAATAATTAAACTTCTACAAATTTTCTCATAGCCTTCTGCTTCATTCTCTGGAGCATAGTGCTGTCAGGCTCGCAAAAATAAACTGTGGAAATACCGCCCTTTGACACTACGATAGCCCATACTTTTGCATTGGGATCAAGACTCGTAAAATCATGCTTTTCGATATTGTCTCTCATATACCCGTCCAAAGCATGGCTTCCCTTAGGAGCCATCACTACCAGATTGTCAAAATCAAGGCGTGCTGCGTGCTTTCTTTTTTCACCATTAATAATTCTGTCAAAGTCCAACTGGCCATCGCAGAAAACATACTCATACTCTACTTTGAGTCTGGGAAAAACAACGATGATGGCAATACCTGCGGCCACTGTCAACAGGAGGAAAAGAAGCTCTCCTCCAAAAAGAGTCATAACGACACCTATTGCCGCCAGAGCTATAAGGCCTGCCTTAATCATGGTATCCTTTGATGTTGTTTTCTTGATAACGCGCGCTTCGCAATAATTACCTTCCATATTTACCTCGCAAGTATCTTATTTTAGTATTCTCCCATACCGCCCTGTGGCATCTGAGGTGCTGCAGGCTCCTTAATAGTAGCCACTGCAGACTCTGTGGTAAGGAAGGTAGAAGCTACCGAAGTAGCATTCTGAAGTGCTGATCTGGTAACCTTGGCAGGATCGATAATGCCGGCATCCACCATGTTTACGTACTCTTCGGTAAGTGCGTTAAAGCCAATACCTACTTCTGATTCACGTACCTTATTTACGATAACTGCGCCCTCAAGACCTGCATTGTTTGCTATGCAGTTAAGAGGTGCTTCCAAAGCCTTAAGGATGATATTGGCACCAGTCTTCTCATCACCATGCAGACCATCTGCCAGTTCCTTAACCTTCTTGGATGCATGAATATATGCGGAACCACCACCGGAGATAATACCCTCCTCCACAGCTGCCTTGGTAGCTGCAAGAGCGTCCTCCATACGAAGCTTGTTTTCCTTCATCTCAGTCTCGGTAGCAGCGCCTACGCGAACTACTGCAACACCGCCTGCCAGCTTAGCCAGACGCTCCTGAAACTTCTCTCTGTCAAAATCAGATGTGGTCTCCTCCATCTGAGAACGAATCTGTGCGATACGTGCAGAAATTGCATTTCTGTCGCCTTCACCGTCTACGATTACTGTAGCGTCCTTCATTACCTTTACGGACTTTGCACGGCCCAGCATATCGATTGTGGTCTCCTTAAGGTCCAGACCGAGCTCGTCGGAAATAACCTGACCGCCTGTAAGAATAGCGATATCCTTAAGCATTTCCTTTCTTCTGTCACCATAGCCGGGAGCCTTAACAGCAACTACATTGAAAGTACCGCGAAGCTTGTTG